>WRHG01000070.1 GCA_009783365.1 Clostridia bacterium
CACGCCCCTCAAACGTGCGCGTATGCCAATTCCGCCACGATCGCGTTGATCCGTGCTGTCAACGGCTCTTATTATAAGGGACCGAATTTTTTTTGTCAATGAGCATTTGCTGAGGTTCTTTTCCGATTCTGCTGATATTGTTTAACACTTCCGCGATATACCGCCCCTGTAGGAGTAACCTGGCTTTCACAGGGCAACACAACACAACACACGCAATTGACAAAAAAATTGACATGTACGAAGTTGCGTGATATAATAAAGTATTCATTAAGACAATAGGAGGGATTCATCGTGCGTACAAAGTGGGTAACTCTGGCACTTTCATGTATCCTGATTCTTGCCCTTGCCGTCTGCCAGGTCGGTGGAGCCGAGACGGCGCAGGTGAGGCCCGAGTTCACAGGCAAACTTACGGTTTTGGTGTATAACTGGATTGACGAAGACGGCATCGACCCCACAACGCTGGCCGAGGTCAAGGGCTATGGCCCGTATTTGCAAGAGTTTAAGGATCTATACCCAAACATTGAGCTGGATTTCCAAAATACGACCTCCGCCGCCATCGTAACAACAACCAACGCGATGGTAGCTACCGGGCAGTTGGATGTGGGGTACGTGGAATATGCCCTGGAGTATGCCGAAGACCTAAACCCGTGGATTGAGAAGGATAAGGATCTGCTGGCTGATCTTGCCTGCACCATGACGCAGCAGTACGAGGACTGGAATTCGACATCGACGGTCTCCATGCCGCTGAAGGCTAAGGTTTTCGCTATCTATTACGATAAGCAGATTTTCGACGACTGGGGCGTCGAATACCTAAGTCCCATGGTTTCATGGGATGAGATCATGGAAAAGGCCAAGCTGATGACAGGCGCTAATCCCGTAACAGGACAGCAGAATTACGGTTTTTGGAGTGCTCTTGGAGGTGACCCGCAAGATATTTTCACGAATTATTTAAGCAGGGTTTCCGAAAAGCACATTCCTTTCGAGATTACCGGCGACAAACTGACCCAACTGAAATACAATTTTACCGAAGACACAGCCTGGAAAGACGCGGTGAATTGGTACAAGGAAATGGTTCCCTATATGGAGCCCGGATGCTTTGAGTACATGGGCTATGAGAAGATGGGTTCTCTGGAAAACGACATCGCCATCATGCAAATTTCTTGGACCGACGGCATCCTCAAACAAGCGGTAGCCGGCGGGACCGCCAAGGTGCCGGGTCAGGAAAACCGCCTGGGATTTGTGGATATGCCGCGGAATCCGGATGGAAAGTTCTCGATGTACTTCGGCGGTTCACTGGGCCCGGGCATGGCGAACAATTCCCAAAACAAGGAAGCTGCTTGGGAGTTTTTGAAATGGCAATGCACAAGCACTCAGTTGGGCGAGTATCTGTATGAATCCATCGGCTATATCCCCGTCAATTACGCGACGTTGGAGAAAACCGGCTTCGCGGCGGACTTCCCCGATGTGGCGGCGATCATGGATGTTCAGCCCAATGATTACCTAGTGGCGCTGTGGCCGCCTGAGGGCGCGTATCCCACGGTCGATAAGTACACCGTGCTTTATTGGCAAGATCAAATGTCCTATGAAGAAGCCACGCAGGCGATGCAGGACGAGATGCAGGCGATCATTGACGCGCTGTAAGGCCGATACAGCGTTTCCTGACCTCGTGACCATAAGCTGTGCCATGTAAATGACTGTTCCGGTGGTATGGATTGGCCGATGGCCGCCATACCGCCGGTGCAGCTGTTTTAATATCCTTTCGCAGAAAGATGGCGAATGCAATGAAACAAAACGCGCTTGCTAAGGGTTTTAAAAATGAGTTGAAATGGCTGGGTTTTGTGCTGCCGCTGATCCTTCTTCTTTTTCTGTTTCGTTATTATCCCATATTCCAGGCAATTTACGGCAGCTTCCACAGAGTGGCGGAGATCGGTAATTCGTACGCTTCCCCTTTCGTCGGCCTTGCCAACTATCGGCAGCTTTTTGCTGATCCGCGGTTTGCTAATTCAACCTTTATCACTTTCGCGCTGATGGGATGGAGTTTGTGCTATATACCCATTGCGTTTATCATGGCTTACGCTGTTAATAGCCTGGGGAAAGGGAAGCTGCAGTCCGGGTTTCGAGTGGCATTTTTCTCGCCGTATGTGGTACCCAATGTGGCAATTGTTATGATCTTTCAGGTGTTTTTACAGACCAACGGCGGCGTTCTGAACACGATTCTGTCGATGTTTGCCGGACGTCAGGTGACAATTGGCTGGCTTTCCGATCCCACGCTGGCCCGCATGGGCGTATCCATTATTTCAAATTATTACGATCTGCCCTACGGCATTATCATCTGTATGGCGGGATTGCAGACCATTCCCTCCGAACTGCTGGAGGCGGCGGAGATAGATGGCGCCAACAGTTTTCAAAGACTCAGGCGGATCGTAATTCCCAATATGAGAGGTATCTTTTCGTTCATGCTGGTTACACAGGTTATTTGGGGATTCCAGCGCATTACCGATCTTCTGTTTGTCGGCATGGGTCAGCCTACGGGGAACCCGGGCGGTTCACTGCAATCGCTGATGATGTATATTTATCAGTTAAGCTTTTTCAGGAGCGGAGGAACAGGGGCAACCAGTAACTATGGCGTTATTTTTGCGCTGACGATCATCCTTTTCGCAATCATCATGGTGGTAACGGCGCTGAATCTGATCCTTACAGGCAAACGGGGAGACCGCTGAGCGCAGGCTCAATTGGAAAGGACTGAACCGGGAATGAAAAGACGCGTATACAGGGCGGTATTGATAGCGGCGCTGGTGATAGCGGCGCTGATCATGTTGTATCCGATTTACATATCCTTGGTTATAAGCCTGGACAAGAGCGTCCGGTTCTCTGTGCCATCACCGCCTCCGCTTTTTCCGCAGGATTTCAGCGATCTGTTTTATAAAGCCGCGTTTTCCAGGATGCCGCTTTTGCTGAATTATCTCAATACACTTGCCATCACGGTTGTTGTTTTTATTCTAAAACTGGTGTTCTGCTTTATGTACTCCTACGCCGTTTCAAAAGGACGCTTCAAGTTGAGGCAAGCATCGTTTATCATCGTGCTTGCTACGATGATCGTACCGTTTCAGGCACTGATACTTCCCAGCTATATATTGGTGCATGACCTTCACATGCTGGACTCGTGGATGCCGATCATTATTATGTCGTTTCTTTCGCCCATTGCTGTGTTTCTGTTCAAACAGTTTCTTGATGAGTTGCCCAATGAGTTGCGGGAGTCCGCCTATATGGACGGAGCTCGTGAACTCACTGTCTGCTATCGTGTCTATTTTCCGCTTTGCGGACCCGCTATCGCCACCGTGGGAATTCTTACGATTGTGGGCGAATGGAATAACTACCTGTGGGGGACGCTGATGCTCAGAACCCGCAGCTTGTTTACCGTACCGCTGGCGCTGGCGTCCTTTTCATTTGAAAAAAATGTGATCATCGGCCCCCGTTCCGCCGCTGCCATGGCGGGCGCGATCCCATTGCTGCTGGTATTTCTTTTTTTACAGAAATATGTGGTTTCCAGTATTGCCACAAGCGGAATCAAGCAGTAGGCGCGTAGACGTACCATACGCCTTATAGCATGAAGGAGGGGTTAAAAATACGCCGTACCTTATTGCTTTTGGCCGTTACTGTGTGGTGAATGCGCCGGCGGACATGACTGTACACTCCGCAAGCGGTTGGGGGCATACGGACGACTATCTTGCTTACTCTGTCTTATTGAAGGATTGCGCCTCTTTTCCGTGATCTTTCAGGATGGTATGCTGCAAAATAGCAGGGAGAGGCTTCATCCTGTGATGGGGGTGGAGCACTGATGTTGGCTTTGCCGCCCATGATTGTACCATCCGCGTGACCGTAATGGCCGGCAGCGTATCTCTCTTAAGGCGGGTCTCTTGCATTCCTCCATTTATTCCAGTATGATTTACAATACAATTTGCCGAGAGGGGGGAATGAGATGAAGCATTTAGCGTCATGGGCGGTGATGGCCATCCTCTTGTTTCCTGCCTGCGCGCTTGCAATAACATATCATGCGGGGGACCCTTCACAGGAAAGGATCGCCATTACGGTGGATGATTGCGAAAATTCGACGATTTTATCGGAGATGCTCGATCTGTTTCAAGAGCAGGAGATTCATGCCACTTTTTTTGTGCTCGGCAGGGCTCTCAGGATGGAAGACCGCGATCTATGGCGGCGGGTGCTTGCGGATGGGCATGAGATCGGAAATCATACCTTTGGGCACTTGTGCCTGACAGCCGGCGGCGTCACCAGTCGCATGGTTAAGTCGCAGCTTCGCCGCACCGAGGACATGCTGAACCAGGTGCTGGGGTTTGAGTACCCTATGTATCTGTTACGCCCGCCTTACGGTAAATGTCAAATCAACGGCGCAAAAACCCGTATTAAAAATGCCGGCTACGAGCATATTATTCTGTGGTCGGTCAGCCAGATTGACCCCAGGAAGGCGCTGGAGAAAATTCAAAATGGGAGCGTCTGCCTCTATCATTCCAACACAAAAGACCTTCATTGTCTGAAGGAAATCATTCCCCGCCTCAAGGAGGCAGGTTACGAAATGGTAACCGTATCCGACCTGTTTGGTTTTTCAGGAAAAGAGGAGTAGCATTTTTGGGGTTTGTGGACCGCCCATACCCATACAGATGAAATGGCCGTTGCCGCGATATCAGGCTTGTGTTTCCAAAACATCGTGGTTTTGTTTTACTACCTTTTCCAGGGCGTTCAGGATATTCTGGTAGCCGGTACAACGGCATAGGTGGCCGGATATCAGCCGCCTCAACTCCTCACGGGTATACATCCGGTCTGTGCCTACAATCTCCACTGCTGTCATAATCAGTCCGGGCGTGCAGAATCCGCATTGTACGGCGGCTTCCTCAATAAAAGCACGCTGGATCGGGTTCAATTCACCGTTTGGTCCCATCAGCCCTTCGACGGTCAGAATGCGCTTGCCTTCACACCAGGCGGTTAAGTAGATACAACTGTCAATGGCCTCGCCGTTTATCAGTACCGTGCACGCCCCACATTCGCCGGCCTCGCATCCTTTTTTTACACTGGTAAGGCCAAGGCGATTTCGCAGGGTATCCGCCAGAGACTCTCGGACATCGAAGGCAACCTCCGTGAATTTGCCGTTAACGGTCATGGACATAATATTCATACAATCACGCCCCCTCCATTGGTAACCGCCTGCCTTAGAGTACGAGCGCTCAGTTCTTTTGCCAGTTGTATGCGGAACTCTTTGCTGGCGCGCCAACTGGTTCGCGGGCTAATTTCGGCGGCGGCTGTTTCTCCAAAACGCCTGAGAAGCGCTTCCGTGGGCTGTTGTTGAGCCACCATGGATTCCGCCAGGGGACAGCGTATCGGTGTTGGCGCGGCTACGCCGAATGCAAGCCGCGCGTCCAAGATACGGTCCTTACCAAGCTTCACGTGAACGGCGCAGTTAAGGGTGGCAATATCCATGGCGTTGCGCATGGCGTATTTCACGGAATGTCCGAAATAACCATCATAATCCGCCCTTGCTACGCGAATCTGGACCAACAGTTCACTCCGCGCCCGATGAACCTGACCGGGACCCGCGTAAAAATCAGCCAGCTTGGCGGTGCGCCTGCCATCCGGCCCTTGCAGAACCAACTCGGCGTTCAACGACAGCAGGGAGGGGGCGCTGTCCGCGCTGGTGGCACCGTTGCAAAGGTTTCCGCCGATGGTGCCAACGTGCCGAAGCTGTGGTCCGCCCGCCTGACTGCATGCATTACTCAGCGCGGGGATGAGTTTTAGGATGATCGGGTTTTCCGCCGCCATTGCAAAGGTTGTGCACGGACCTATAGCGATGGTTCCGTCCGGATCCAACGAAACTCCTGTGAGTTCCGCCATGCCGTGGATACTGACTAGGGCGCGGCCTGCAAGCTTACCCTCGCGAATGCCGATGAGTACGTCGCTGCCGCCGCTGACGACAATGGCGTTTTCATCCCTTTCCAGTTGGTATATTGCTTCGTCTACCGATGTGGCATGCGTTATTTTCTGAAAATCAAACATCAACGTTACCTCCTTCCCGGATCAGCCCCGCGGCTGCGAAGAGCTCCGCCAGTTTTTGGGGATGCATGGGCAGGTTGTTTACCCCTATGCCTGTGGCATGCAGGAGCGCGTTTCGAATAGCGGGCGCAACGGGTATGGCAGGCGGCTCTCCCAGCGCTTTGTTACCGTATGGACCGGAGGGGTCCGCGGTCTCAACAAAACCCACAGCCAGATCCGGCGTGTCTAGGGAAGTGGGGAGTTTGTAATCCAACAGATTACCGTTTAGGGGACGCGCTTTGTCATCGTATAGCATCCGCTCGCTGAGCGCGTACCCAAGCCCCATGCTCATACCCCCGTGTACCTGGGCTTCCGCCAGCTTGGGGTTGATTAACACGCCGCTGTCATGCACATTAATCACATCCAGTACATGGATTTTGCCAAGCGGGATATCCACTTCGATTTCCGCGAAACAGGCTCCGAAAGCAAACGTATTGCTTTTACAATGGTAGGTGGACTCAGCTGTGATGTGCCGGCTGTTCTCCAGGCTATAAAAAGCCTCCATTGCCAGATCCTCCAGCGTTAACAGGTTCTTTTCATCCGATATACGTTGAATATGATTCTCGTGAATAGCCAGTTCTTCCGCCCTTGTGTTGAGCATCCACGCCGCGTAATCCAGCAGCTTCTGTTTGAACTGCTCTGCGGTCTGTTTTACAGCCATACCGGTCACATAGGTTTGGCGCGAGGCGTATGCGCCGGTATCAAAGGGCGAAATATCGGTATCCTGGGTGGAGATGATATGAACGTTCTCATGCCGGAGTCCGAGGGTTTCCGCTGCCATTTGCGTAAGCACTGTATCCGCGCCCTGGCCAATTTCGGTGGCTCCTACAGAGAGCTGAACGCTGCCGTCCTGATTAAGGATGATCCGCGCGGATGCGGTTTCCAGAGAGATGGGATAAACTCCTGTCTTATAGCAGAACATGGCCATGCCCACGCCCCGTCGTTTAGCTCCGCTCTGATTTTGATAGGACGATCTCTTTTCCGTCCAATGGATATACTTTTTCCCTTTTTCCAGGCAGTCCAAAAGCCCGTGAGAATGGCACACAATACCGGTGCCGGGGTCCACAAAGCCGGGAGGCATACAGTTCTTTTTTCGTATCTCAACAGGGTCCATACCAAGCTGCAACGCCAAATCGTCCATATGAGACTCCAGCGCGAAGATGGCCTGAGGAATGCCATACCCCCGCATAGCGCCTGCCGATGAGAGATTGGTGTAGATGGTGGAAGCGTCCAACTCCAGCGTTTTTTCATCCTGATAAAGCATCCGGCATACATTGGCCGCGTTTGCTACAATTGCGTGTCCATGGGAGGCATACCCGCCCTGATTGGATTTTGCCGTAACGCGGCGGGCGATCAACCGCCCGTCTTTTCGGGCAGCGGTTTCGATATCAAATTGGATAGCATGGCGAGTACGAGTGCAGGACATGGTTTCTTCGCGGCTGAGTTCCAGCTTAACGGGCCGTCCGCCCACCTTGGTGGTCAACCACGCGTTCAGCGGCTCGTACAGCACTTCCTGCTTATTACCGAAACCGCCGCCGATGTAAGGCTTGACTACGCGCACCTTGCCCCAGGGAATGCCCAGCGCCTGGCCGATGACACGGCGAACGATATGGGGGATCTGCGTGGAGGAGACCACCACGATGCGACCCTTCTCCATGTAGGCGTAACTCACGGGAACCTCTATGTGGCAATGCTGCACTACCTGGGTTTCATATCGTTCGGCCAGCACCGTGTCGGCACTCAGCCTGGCCTCGTCAAACCCGATTTCACCAGTCCGGGAGGATGTGCGCATAAGCAGGTTTCCGGGTGACGCTTCGTGAAGTCGGGTCGCATTCGCGGCTTCTGCCTGCTGGATGGTGGTAAGCGCCGGATACTCCTCATAATCAGCCTTCACAAGCTGCGCTGCGCGCGCGGCGGCCAGTTCATCTTCCGCAATGACGGCGGCGATGTCGTCTCCATAGATGCGCACCCGACGATTAAGCAAGCGCCGGTCGGCTACATCCTGGTGCTTCGGTTCTGTGGACCAAGGATGCCCCGGAGTGGGAAAATCAATGTGGGGCACGTCAAAACAAGTCAGGATTTTTACGACGCCGGGCGTCCGTTCAGCCTCCGACAAGTCGAAGGACTTCACCAAACCATTGGCGATTGTGCTTCTGACCACTTTTGCCACAAGGGCGTTCCCGGGACATAAGTCGCCTGTGTACATGGCCCGGCCGCATACTTTTTCATAGGCGTCTACCCGGCTTATGCTTTTTCCCACACTCATGTTGAGCAGTTCTCCCCTCTTCCTGTCGTTGCGTTTAGTATAACCTCTTTCCGCGCACATATTTTTCCACGATGTTACGATCATCCGACAGGTAAGCCACACGTTCCAGCCGCTCCGCCAGGGTGAGCAGACTCATGGAGGCGAGGCTTCTGTCGTCGATCACAAGGGCGTCCAGCTCATAACCCGCTTCAAAGGTGCCTACCCGCCCAAAGAAGGCTCCGCCGCTTACGGTAGCCATGTGGAACGCCTCTGCGAAGGTTAGCGGCGGGTCCTGCTCATCCACCAGTCTCCAGCGCAGCTTGGAAACCTGAATAGCATCGGTCATGGCGTGAAAGATAGATGGATGACACCCGCCCGCCACATCGCTTCCCAGGCCCCCTTTTACGCCCCCGCACAG
>WRHG01000071.1 GCA_009783365.1 Clostridia bacterium
CCCGCTATGACAAAATCCAACTTTTTAAGAATCCGGTCTTCGAGATCGAGTTTCCCCTTGTGGTCGACAACATTGGCCTCCGCGCCTCTTAAAATTTTCACGCCTGACATCACATGAGGAAACACGGACATGTTCGCGAAGTATATCGGTAAAGGAGCTCCGGCCATCGCCGGTCCGTGCTCGGTGAACGCGATCATCTCGAGCCCTTTTTCTCCCGCGGCCGAGGCCGTCTCCTGGACCGTACTGTACGCGTGGCCGCTTACGATCGTATGAACGTGCACGTCTACCACTAATTTCATATTTGAACCAGCGCATCCTTTGTTGCAAATTTTCTATTGCAAGTTTTCTACTGCCGCCCGTTCGATGGCGAGCCCTTTTTCGTACCGTTCCATCTACGCGAACGGGTTTTCGTCAGGATATAACATACCGGCCGGTTGGTTGAAGGCCACGTCCGCTATGCCGAGAAGCTTCATGGCAGCGAAAAGTGTCTTGCCGGCGTGCTTGAAGCCGACGCCGGTGTGGTGAGGGTAGCGCTTCGCTATCAATACGTGCCTGTAGAACCTGCCCATCTCGGAAATTGCGAAGACTCCTATACCACCGAAGGAATTAGGCAATACGTTCAATACCTCGCCCTCAGCGACGTAGCTTTTCAACTGCGTGTCGGCCGTGGACTGAAGGCGGAAAATCGTAACTTTGCCGCTCTTTATCGTTCCCTCCAGTGTCCCCCTGGTGATGTCCGGTTCTCCGTCCGGCTCCAGCGCGCGCTTCATGATGAGCTGGTGTTTTATCTCCGGCTTCGCGAGGTGGCAGGATGGGGTGTTGCCGCAGTGAAACCCCATGAAGAGATCGGTGTTTTTATACGTTCCGAACTCTTTTTTATTGGCTTCGACCATGTCGGCAGGCACCGTGTTGTTGATGTCGAGCAGAGTCGGAGGCATTTTGGTGGCGAGAGCGATTATGTACTCGCTCAAGACCCCGTATATGTCCGTTTCGCACGCCGCCGGAATTCCTCTGGACGCGAGCCTGGAGTTCACGTAGCAGGGCACGAAGCCGAAAGCTTCCGCGAAGGAGGGCCAGCACTTATTGGCGAAGGCCACATACTTGCTGGCGCCCCGGGTCGCTTCCGCCCAATCCAGCAGAGTGATCTGATATTGAGCCAGCTTGGGTAGGATGGGCGTGATGCTGGCATCCGGAGACATCTCCTTTTGCATCTCCTCCACCACCGCAGGAATGCGCAGGTCGCCGTCATGCTTGCGATAAGCCATCAGCAGATCCAACTCTGAATTTTCCTGCACCTCCACGCCCATGTCGTACAGCGCCTGGATGGGCGCGTTACAGGCAAGAAAATCGTCGGGGCGGGGGCCAAAACCAATGATCTTCAAGCTTCTAATGCCCAGCACGGCTCTCGCGAGCGTCGAAAAGCCGGCGATCATCTCAGCGATATCTTTTGCCGTACCCACCGGATACCCGGGAATATAGGCCCGTAAATTT
Organism: Clostridia bacterium; assembly: GCA_009783365.1. The sequence goes on from WRHG01000071.1 coordinate 1,492, forward strand.
CGCAGGTTCAGGTTGTAGCTGCAATTCAGCATACCGCAAAACGCATCCCCGCGCCCGCCATCCATCAGCCTGTCGCCGTTTTCCTCGGCGGCGGCGGCGAACATCACCGGCCCGTCAAAGTATTTCGCAATCAGCGTCTCCGGGGTTTCAGGACCGAAGTTGCCCAGAAAGACGACCACCGCGTTAACGCCTTGCGCATTTACATCTTCCACGGCGCGCAGCATGTCCCGTTCATTCTCCACCGTTACCTTGCATTCGTAAAGGCCGGGGCAGGCGGCTGCGATGGCCGCCCGGCGGCTTTCGGACAGCGGTACGGGGAAACAGGCCCGGCTGACAGTAATGATGCCCAATTTTACCGTTGGAATGTTATGCATGAATCGTTCCTCCAATTCGCGATAATATTTATTTTCTATTGCCGAACCTTGGGCTTGCGATTGTAAGCAATGAGCAATACGACCAAAATCGCACCCATGATGATGTAGCGTACCGCCGGTGAGGTACTGAATGCGGTAAGAAACTGACTGATGGTGGTAAGCAGCAATGCCCCGCAAACCGTGCCCAGAAAATTGGCCTTGCCGCCCGACAGCAGCGTACCGCCGATGACAACCGCCGCAATGGACTGCATCGTATAATGATCGAAGGTGCCGGCCTGCATCTGCCGGTAGTATCCCGCGCCGATAAAACCTCCCAGCCCGCTGAGCATACCGCCGATAGCGTAAGCCGCCATCCGCGCCCGCTTCGCATTCATGCCGGACAGCCTGGCGGCGGCAAAATTGGTGCCAATGAGACTCAGCCGGTAACCGTACTTGGTGTACTTCAAAAACACGACCACTACCAGGTAAAACAGCGCCGCCCAGACGGTGATGCCGGGCAGAAAGTCAGGCAAAAGCGATGTCACGCTATACTTGGCGGTCAAACTGTCGGTGAGGATAACCGCCACCTTGCCCCGGGGCATGCCCTTGGAGATGACCAGTTGGAACCGGCCCAAAACATTGGCGAGGCAAAGCGTCATGATGAGCGCCGGAATGCCTATGTAAGCTACCCCCAATCCGTTAAGCAGCCCGAAAGCGAAGCCTGCGGCCAGGCATATCAGGAGGGCCGGCAGCAGCATTTCCTCACGCCCGTTCATCGTTTCCACAGCAATGACCGCCGTTGTACTCATCACCGCGCCCACCGACAGATCAATGCCGTCACCGGAGGTGATGACGATCATCTGTCCCGCACAGGCGAAGAGAAGCATCGATGAAATGGCCAGCGTAATGGAAACCGACGCTGTCGTCGCGGCGGAAGGACGAAAAATACCTATGAAGGCATATAGCGCCACAGAGAGTATTAACGCCATCAGCGCCGTGCTCTGCAGCAAGCCCCTAACTGTCCTTTTCAGCATGCCGACTTGCATCCGCCATGCCCTCCTCTCCTATGCCCGCGTTTTTACTCGCATCCAGCCGCATCGCCCGGCCCATGGTTGCGCGGGCTTTCTTGCTCACAATGATGGTCACAATAATGCCGGTTAGAATGATAATCTGCGCGGTAAAATCTTGATAATAACTGGGTACCGAAAAACCGGGAATCATCTGGGGCAGCAGCCGGATAAACAAGTAGGTCACAGAGTTGTTGACCAGGGAGAGGAACAGCGCGCCCAGCGCGCCGCAGATCATTGATCCCCATCCGCCGGAAATCAGCGTTCCGCCCAACAACGCCGCCGCCACGCTCTCCAAAGTCTTTATCTCGCCGGAGATAGGGTTGGAACTGGAGAGCATAGCCGTCCAAAGGACACCCGCAAAGCCCACGAAAAAGCCGGATATCAGGTAAGCGCGGATGGTGGCCCTCGTGGTGGAAATACCGGTGAGGTAAGTGTTTTTCTCGTTGCCGCCCAGGGCGTAAATTTCCTTTACGCCGGGTCGCTTTTTCATATAAAGCCATAACAGAATGCAGGCGGCGATCGCCAGCAGCGATACCGGAACGCCCAACACCGTCTCGCGGTAAAGCAGGCGTATCCACTTGTCAATACGGCCCTGGGGCCGGTCCGATATCAGAAGCGAAAAACCCATGACCACGTAGCTCATACCATAGGTAGCCAGCATGGGCGGAATGCGAAAATATCCGACAAGCAAACCGTTGATAAAACCCACGATCACCGCCAGCAGGAAGCCGATGAGGAACGCCAGTCCCACCGGAAACTCCGGGTTCTGTTCCGGAACCATCACGCAAAACACATTCACAAGGCTCATGGTGATGCCGGTGGAAATATCGATATTGCCGCTGATCAATACAATGCACTGCGCCATCGTAAGGATCACCAGCGGCGTGTTGTTGGCGAAAATGTTGGCGAAGTTGGAGGCTTTAAAAAAGGACTCCTGTTGAACCAGCATGTTCAAAAGCGTTACAATGAGCAGCAGCACCACGCCCATGAACTCCGGCTTTGTCCGGAATGACTGAAACATGGAGCGCAATGTAAGCCGGTTTCCCAGTGGTTTATCCTGCATGCGTATTCCCCTTCCGGCTATAGCCCCATCATGGCGGACACCAGTTTTTCCTCCGTCTTGTCCTCTCCCGCAAGAACGCCGTGTACGCCGCCTTCGTAGAAGATATAGATACGGTCTGAAATCTCCAGCAGCTCGTCGTTGTCGCTGGACACCATGACGACCGTCATCCCTTCATCCGCCGCGCGCTTCAGGAAGTTATGCAATTCACGCCGGGCAGCCACATCCACGCCCTTGGTGGGGTCATCCAACAGCAGGATGTCAGGCCTGACAAAAATCCATCGGCCAAAGACCACCTTCTGCTGATTACCGCCGCTGAGTGAATGAACGGCGTCGGAAATGCGGCCGATCTTAATGCCGTATTCCTCTATGATGCGCATCGTGGATTTATTGATGGCGCTTCGGGAGAGGAGGCTCATCATGCTGCCCATCGAAGTTTTCGCACTGTAGATATTCTCCCCGATAGGCCGAATGGGAAAAACCGATTCCCGGTTCCTGTCTCCGGACACAAAGCCGATGCCCCGCCGCACCGCGTCCGCGGCGTCTTTTACGCGCCCCTTCTCCCCGCGCAACAGCACCTCGCCCCCGCAATGGGGCACAATACCGTAGATAGCGCGTAAAAAATCCGATTGGCCCTGGCCTTCCAAACCGCCGATGCCAATGATTTCACCGCGGCTGACCGTCATGTCCGCGCCGCAGACCTTGCCTTCAATGCACAGCTTCTTTACCTGCAGCACCACGTCTTTACCCGTATAGTCCGCCGCCTTGCGCAGGTGAGCCTCCGGCATTTTACCGGTCATGTGGTATACGACGGTGTCCATCTCGCAATCACTAAGGTTCACGTCCGCCACACTTTCCCCGTTGCGCAGGATTACCGCGCGGGAAGCGATTTGGTAAATCTCTCCCAACCTGTGGGTCACCATCAGGACGCTGACGCCGTTTTGGCTCAGCCTGCGCAAGTATGCGAACAGTTTTACCACTTCATCGCGGTGCAAGGTGGCTGTCACCTCGTCCAGCAGCAGCACATCGGGCTTCCAGCTTACCGCCTTAATAATTTCAACCAGGCTTAATACGGCGGGCGGCAAATCCCGTACATAGGGGTCCAAGCCGCACTTCACTCCAAGATCGACAAAGAGGGACGACGCGAATTCGCGGTTCTTTTTCTCGTCGATACGGCCCAGGGCGTTTTTGACGGGGTGCCCAAGAATAATGTTTTCCAAAACCGTCATACGCGGGATCAGGCTTAACTCTTGATAGGCCACCGATATTTTCAGCCGGCGCGAATCGGCGCTGCTCTTAATCCGCACCTGTTTTTCATCGATGTAGATTTCGCCCCTATCCTCCTTGACCGTACCGCCCAACACCTTAACCAGGGTAGACTTACCGGAGCCGTTAGCCCCCAGCAAGGCTACGATCTCTCCCCCGGGAATCGTCAACGACACGTTACGCAGAGCCACAACGGCGCCATATGCCTTATGCACGTGCTTGATTTGCAGCAAGCCATATCACTCTCCCGCGGCTGTATTCCGTACCGGATGTATTATACCATAAAACGGGAGCCTGCGAGGGCCGTGCCCGCGCAGACTCCACGGCTTTCGCCGCTGCAAAGAATGAAAGCTATCGCGAACCGTTACCGCCTACTTAAAAGCCGCGTCCGCCAATTCTTCGGTGAGGTAAGCCGACACTTGATCGGTATCCGCCATATCCTTGGTGATTTCGAGGGCTTCGGCCAGCGTATCGGGGGTGACGATGAAACTGGGTTTGTAGAAGAAAACGTTGTCTTCCAGAGCGTCTTCCGCCCACTCCTTGCCGGCGGCCATACGAACGGCCAACTTCAGCGCGGTGGCGCCGATGCCCGGAGGGTTCTCGATGACGTAAAAATCAATGACCGTTTCATCATTGTTGATACGCGACAGCATACGCAGGTAACCCACTTCCTCGTCGGAGGTCATAAACTTCGGATACGGCGCCTTCACTTCCTCAATGGCTTCCAGGATGCCCACACAGGCTTCCTCGGTCAGGATAGCGTCAAACTCGATGCCTGTAGCCAGCACTTCGCTCATCAGCTTCTTACTTTCCACCTGGCTCCAGCTATGCGCGCCATTGTAGACCACTTCGATGCCGGGATAATCCTTAAGGATCTCTTCCCAGACGTCATAACGGACGGAAGAACCGGTAGCGCCCGGCATGCCGTTAAACATCAGAATTTTTCCTTCACCGCCCAGGCTCTCGCACATCGCGCGGCAACTGTTGCCCGCCCATATGCGCTGATCGGTCTGCACGCCGGTGACGCCCTCATAGGGATACAGGTTGTCTACAAACAGCACGGTGATGCCCGCTTCCAGCGCCATTTCGACCTGTGTATCCAACCCGGAGGAACCGACCGCGTTGAGCAGGATAATGTCATAGCCTTCGTTAACGCAGGTCTCGAACATCTGGGCTTCTACGGCCTGATCCATGTTTGGGCATAACTCCGTAAACTCGGAGATGATCCCCTCGGCCTTGTACTGCTCGGCCACCTCGCGCATTTGCGTGTCATAAACAACACGCCACGAATGGGTGTTGGTGGCGTTAATACTGGCTACCTTGAAACCTTCCGCCGACGCGGCGGCCGTGAGGCTTACCAGTATCAGCGCCGCAACGAGCAACGACAACAGTTTTCTCATGTTTATCCCTCCTGCAAGATATATTGCTTATGAGCTTGTCAGCTCCAACAGCCTTCAAGTGACAAATGCCGTCTCAAAACAAATCGTACCTTTATTTAACATTTTATTAAAGTATACGCGGAATATGATCCCTTGTCAAGCCGCGAAAAAGGAAAAAAACGGCGTTGCAGGAACGCTGTCAACATTGGATTTTTTATGGCCATTCCATGGGATGCGCAGCGAAGGTCCAGGGCGGTCGCAACCTCGGCTGCCTACCGGCGGGGGCGAAATCTCCCCGGACCCGTCCGTTTCCGCTTGAATTGTGAATCCCTTTCTGGTAGGATGAGAAAAAAGAGTATTTCCAGGATACGCAAAAAAGGGAGTTGTGTTATGTTTCAGAATCCACAAACAGAAAAGCTATACGCCGAACGCCTCGCGCGCTATACCACCGCCATGGGCCTGGGAGTTCCGGACCGCATTCCCATTCGCTTCCTGTATCAGGAGGCGGCCGCCCGATATATGGGCTATACCAACCAGCAGGTAGCCTGTGATTACAACCTTGCTTTTGAAGCAACCCGGCAGACGGCCCAGCAATTGGGCAATGACGCCGTCATGCTTAACGCGATCTGGAGCAATTACGGCCTTGCAAAAAGCGCGAGCTGGCGATATCTGTTTGTGCCCGGCGTGGACGTGAGCATGGGTAGTGTCAATCAGTTCGGGGAGCCCGGTGACGACAACGCATTCCTGAAGGAGGAAGAATACGAGGAGTTCATTGATGATCCCACCGCCTTTCTGTTTAACAAGTGGCTGTCTCGTGATACTACCCGGACAGGCATGGTTGGAACCCCCATCACCTTCGACCATAATGTGGCGCTTATTTCCGGCGCGCTGGCTTATGCCAATTACATGAATGCATTTGGACCCGCTGCGGCCCGGCTCAAGTACGAATCCGGCATTGTAAGCGCAAACGCGGGTATGATTAAAGCCCCGCTGGATATCCTGGCAGACAAGTTCCGCGGATACATGGGCGCCGCCATCGATGCCCTGGAGCGCCCGGAAACCGTACGGCGCGCCTGCGAAGCGCTGATGCCCCATATCGTGGCCAACGCATTGGGCGGCGCGGACCCGGACAAAAACGTACCCATCACCATCTGGGCGCATCGGGGATGCGTACCCTTTTTCAGCCATGAAACCTTCAACACCATTTTCTGGCCCACGCTGAAACCTATTTTTGAAGAAATCATTTCAAAAGGATACCAAATCCTCTTCTACGGCGAAGGAAACTGGGAAGCGCATTACAGCGCTCTTAAAGAGCTGCCCGCAGGCAGCTTGATCTATCATCTGGACAAGGGAGACCCCGCATACGCCGCCGAAACCTTCAAAGGTCACTTTGCCCTCAGCGGCGGTTTGCCTTATGACGTGATGGCGCGAGGCACCCGGGAGGATACCCGTACCGCTATGAAGAGCCTCTATCAGACGATGAAGCCAGGCGGCGGCTATATCCTGGACTGCACCGCCCTGATGCTGCACGACATCAACCCCGATAACGTGAAGGCCGCCATCGACTACACGATGGAATACGGCGTTTACTCGCAGGGTTCTCCCGCACCCATACGCGCCCTCACGCCGGCCCGCGACATCCCCCCCGGCAAACGCCCGCCCAATGTGGTGCGCCCCTGGGAGGCGGAAAGCGCGGCATACCGCGATTTGTCCGGAGATGTGGATATGGTGCGACGCTTCTGGCAGCAAAACGACGCTTCCGCTTATAATTATCTATGGACAACCGTACTGTGGTAAGGCGGCGCGCCAGCAGGGGCTTGCCCTGGAATCGGATGAATAGGATTGACACCGGCATAGTTCATAGATATACTTTACTAAAATGTTGAATAAAGGTATGATGTTAGTGAATAACTGACCTCGATTCAGTTGACTGGAGCGAAATGACGACATGGCCGCAATGAACGATGTAAAGGCGCGCAACATTTT
>WRHG01000072.1 GCA_009783365.1 Clostridia bacterium
GCCTTAACCAAGGACGCCTCTGAATAGCGGGACGGAGGCTGGGTAAAGTGCTGTGTCGCTTCCACAGATTGAATCTCCACCCGATCCCCCTCTTGCAAGGCGGGCATGATGGACTCTGGCGCCGCCTGTTCATCATCCTCGCCCTCCACATACACGGCGCGATACCCGGCAAAGGTCATATGCTCTCCATAATACCGCAATTCCACACCGTCTCCCCCGATTTCCAAAGTCATGGCCTGAAACACAGCCGGCCGCATCTGGCTGGCTACAAAGCGGGTGTAGATGAGACGGTACAGGTTGTATTGCTCTTTGGTAAGGGACGCTTTCACAGCCTCCGGCGTATGGGCCATATATGTGGGCCGGATGGCCTCGTGGGCATCCTGGATATTCTTTCGCCCTTTGTATTCATTGGGCTTGGCCGGGCAGTAGGCCTCGCCGTACTGCGCCTTAATCATGGCGCGCACCGCATCCACCGCCTCGGCGCTTACCCGTACGCTATCCGTTCGGATATAGGTAACCAACCCTACGGAGCCAATTTTGCCCAGGTTGATCCCCTCATAGAGCTGCTGAACCACCTGCATGGTTTTTGCGGTGGAAAAATTAAGCTTACGGCTGGCCTCCTGCTGCAGGCTGGACGTGGTAAAAGGCGGCTGCGGCCTTCTCAGTTTTTCTCCCCGCTTCACCGACTGCACGGTAAAGTGCGCCTTTTCAATGCGTTTCTTGGCTGACAGAGCGTCCGCTTTGTTGGTGATACTCGCCTTTTTATGATCCAACCCGACCAGCTTGCTTTGAAAGGCGACCTTTTTCCCATTTTGATTGAGGGCGTTGGAGGATGCGAGCACATCCCAAAACTCTTCGGGAATGAAGCTTTCAATCTCCTGCTCACGCTCCACCACCATCCGGGTGGCTACGCTTTGCACCCGTCCCGCGGAAAGGCCTTTTTTAACTTTTGCCCACAGCAAAGGACTTATTTTATAACCCACCAGCCGGTCCAACGCCCGGCGCGCCTGCTGGGCATCCACCCGTTTCATATCGATCGGACGCGCGCTATCAATGGCGTCCTTCACAGCCTTCTTGGTGATTTCGTGAAATTCGATACGGCAGGGCTTTGTTGTATCCAAATCCAACGTCTTCGCCAGATGCCACGAAATCGCTTCCCCTTCCCGGTCAGGGTCCGTGGCCAGGTAGATGCAGGAGGCGTTTTTGGCTTCCTTCTTAATCTTTGCCACAATGCTTCCACGACCTCGGATGGTGATATATTTCATGTCAAAGTCATTCTGGGTATCTACGCCAATTTGGGATTTCGGCAAATCACGGACATGGCCCTGCGACGCCTCTACCCTGTACCCCTTCCCCAGAAACTTTTCGATGGTGCGCGCTTTCGCCGGTGATTCCACGATCACCAATTTCGGATTGCCCGCGGTTGTCGCCATGCGTCGCCCTCCTTTATCCATGAAGTATTGATTATGCCAGGAAAAAAAGATTACCCTTCTCCTTGCGCACTTGTCCCATGATTTCCATGACACCCAACTCCGTTAACAGGAATTGTGCGGAGCATCCCGTGGCTTTACTGAGTTCATCCAGCGTCAGCGGTCCCCGCCGCAACGCCTCCACGATGCTTTGCCGGCCGGGTGACGGCGCCGCCTCTGCGGTCTCGACAGCCGGCCGGAAGCGCTCCAAATCCAACGACAAATCATCCAGTATGTCCTTTGCGCAGGTGACCATCCGGGCTCCTTCCCGAATGATGGCATGGGGGCCCTCCGAGCCGATGGTGCCAATCTGCCCCGGCGCCGCGAATACCTCCCGGCCCTGGGCCAATGCGCTGGCCACCGTCAACATGCCACCGCTCTGCCGCTTTCCTTCCACAAAGAAAACCCCGTGACTCAGCCCAGAAATCAGCCGGTTTCTGTGGGGAAAATGATAGGTGTGCGGCTCCGCATCCAATGGATATTCGCTGACCGCTACGCCTTCCTTTGCAACGATGGCACGGAGGACAGACCGGTTTTCCGGAGGGTAGCACACGTTCAGGCCGCTTCCCAAAACCGCGGCCGTCACGCCCCCCGCCTTCAGCGCTCCCTCATGGGCGCAACTGTCGATGCCGCGCGCCATCCCGCTGACAATGCAAACCCCTACCTCCGCCAACTCCCTGGCAACGGAAAGGGCCATTTCCCTGCCGTAGCGGCTTGGATCCCGGGTGCCTACCACAGCCACCACGGGCCGCCGGAAAGCCGATAAATCTCCGGCGCAATACAGCAGGTAAGGCGGATCGTTAATGCTTTGCAGCAATTCAGGATATTCCTCGTCATCCCGAAACAAACAGCGGATTCGCTTCTTATCCAGCTTGGCGATCAGGTCCTCCAGAGCCGCCAAGCTGTGCAAGCGTTCCAAAACCGCCCTTGATCCGTCTTTGAAGTTTGGGGATTGAGCCCCCTGAAAAGCATCCCAAATTCCCTGGGCGGCAGTATACTTTTCCAACAACCTCTGTACCCGATCCGCGGTAATTTCCGCAGCCGACAGCCATAGCAGGCGCATTCGCTCCTCTGACCATGGCATCGCCTCACCTCCAAAATTGACCCTCCAGATTGCGGAATTGAATCGCCTGGGCGATGTCCTGAGCTTGGATCTGCTCCCGTTCCGCCAAGTCGGCTAGTGTTTTGGACACTTTATGAATACGGGCATACGTACGCATGCTGATATGGAACCGCTCCACAGCTTGAAGGATCAATTTCTTTGCCTGCGCGTCCATCTGACAATATTTTTCAATCCCTTCCTGCGGCAACTGGGCATTGCAAAAATAGGATTCGCCCCGGTAGCGTTCCAACTGCCGCCGCCTTGCCTTGCCAACCCGTTCCTGTACGGCTTCGCTGCTCTCCCCCAGCTCTTTCCGCTCTATCTCCTCAATATTCACCGCGTCCATCTCCACCTGCATGTCGATGCGATCCAAAAGCGGCCCGCTGATCCTTCCCAGATACCGTTTGATATCATGGGCGCTGCACCTGCATGCTTTCACACGGCTCCCGTGGTTCCCGCAAGGGCATGGGTTCATGCTGGCCAGCAGCATGCAACTGCTCTGAAAACGTGCGGTGGCGGCAACCCTGGTGATATGGACGTATCCATCCTCCAAAGGCTGTCGCAGAGCCTCCAGGGTTGGACGCTGAAACTCGGGCAACTCATCCAGAAATAATACGCCGTGATGAGCCAGGGACACTTCTCCCGGACCGGCTTTAACTCCGCCGCCGATCAAAGCCTGCATGGATATGTTGTGATGGGGCGCGCGAAAAGGCCTTTGGGTAAGCAATCCCCCATCCTCCTCCAACTCGCCTACCGCGGAATGGATGAGGGTCGCCTCCAGGGCTTCCTGATAGGAAAGAGGCGGCAGAATTCCCGGCATACAACGGGCAAGCATGGTTTTTCCGCTGCCCGGCACGCCCACCATCAACAGGTTATGCCCGCCTGCCGCCGCAACTTCGATGGCCCGGCGGGCAATAGGCTGACCTGTCACATACATCATATCATGATTTCGCCCGCAGGCGCCGCTTGTCGATTTGTAAGGTTCCGGTGCCAACCGCCCCAGTGGCTGCCTCCCCGCCATATGCTCCACCACTTGGGACAGAGAGTCCGCCGGGTACACCTCCACGCCGCTGATACATGCCGCCTCACGGGCATTCTCACGGGGAAGGATAATGTTTGAAATGCCATGTTCGGAAGCCGTGATCGCCATGCCCAGCGCCCCGCGGATAGGCATGAGCCTGCCTTCCAGCGACAGCTCCCCCAACAACATGGTGCTGTCAAGGCCATGAAACCGCTCCGGCTTTTCCGCCGCCAGCATGGCAACCGCGATAGCCAGTTCGAAGCTGGTTCCTTCCTTGCGGATATCCGCCGGGGACAGGTTTACGGTCATTCTTCGCAGAATCCATGGATAGCCGCTCACCTGGATAGCGGCCCGAATCCGCTCCCTGCTTTCCTTCACCGCGGCGCTTGGAAGCCCCACGATGTCAAAAGCAACCAAGCCATTGCTCAGCAATACTTCCACGTCTACCAGCAAACCGTGAACACCTGTAAGCCCACAACTGACCGCCCTGGACAACAGGGGCGCGCCGTCTTTCATACTCATCACCGATCCCCTTGCCGTTTAGTATTTGATACCCGGGAACCACTTCATGGCGTCCAGCCAGGGCTTTGGCGTCAGCACACCGGACGCGTATGGATAGAACAGAACAAAAAATACAGCTGCCAAAACCACAAGCCCCCATTGCATCCTGGCTCTCAGTTTGGGCCGGCTGTCCAGCAGTGTTGAAATCCATGCCGTGGCTAGAATAATGAAGGGCACGCTGGCAAAATAATGATAGATGAACATGGACCGTGGCACCAGCACCCAGGGCATGTATTGGGCCAGAAAGCCTGCCACGATCACCGGCAGCGTCATGTTGCCGTCAGCGCCGCGCAGGCGTATGCCCTGGCGGAAGGATATATACTTGCGCGCGAACAGAACAAAAACCGCCGCCATGGCCGGCGCGCCCACATAAAAAACCGCCGGGTTGCCCATGCAGAATATGGTGGACTGGTAACCTGCCGGCTCAAAAGCATCCCGGGCAAACCACATGGGCTTGCCAATGAAGGGCCATTGCCACCAAGGGGACTGGTAGGGATGATCCATACCCAGGCCCGGCGTAGCGTGGTAATTCAACATCACCTCTTGGGCTCCAATGATGCGCCGCAGTGTCACCGCGCCCGTCGGGCGCAGATAGGGTATATAGCTCAAACAATAGATCACCGCCGGTATCAGCAAAAAGAAGATCACACAAAAACCACATGTGATAAGAATCCGCGCGAACGAATGCCTTCGCGCGTTTTCCACCCGACGGGCCCGTTCCTCATCTAACTCGGCGTTTCCCATAGGAGACGAATACGCAAAGGCGATATTGCTCATTCGGAACTGCCGGTAAACGGCCGCAGCAAAAAGGGCTGCCAGGCCAACGGCAGAATAAAAACCAATCCACTTGCTAGCGATTGCCAAGCCCATGAACACGCCGCTGAATGCCAATGGGAGCAAGCTTCGCCAAAACGCGCTTGTAAGAAGCTTCACGGGTTCCCCCGGCCACAGTGCGAAGACGTCCGTCATCAGATAGCGGGCCATGCAAAGATAGGCAAGCAGGATGAACAGCACGGCAAAGGAATCGATGGTGGCGATACGAGTCTGGGTGAAATGCATCAGATCAAGGGCCAAAAGTAGCATGGAAAAGGTTGCCAGATCCCTCCTGCCGGTCAATTGTTTTGCGAGCATGTACAAGGCTGGAAGCATCAGCACGCCCATCAGCGCCCCGGCGAACCGCCACCCAAAAGGCGTCATGCCGAAAATCGCCACGCTTGCGGCCATGATCAGCTTCCCAAGAGGCGGATGCGTGGTTTCATGGGGCGCCTCACCATGGAGATGCTCGTAGGCCGTCCTGGCGTGATAGATTTCGTCAAAATAGGTGCCATTGTACCATCCCGGCTCGCCCCGCAGTGTATCCTGTTCATCTATCAAATTCTCCGCAGGTTTCATCTGCTCAAAAATATCCGCCCGAAAGCCGGTGTGCCTTTCCACCGTAAGGGGGATGACCCTGCCGGAAGCGCTTCGAGCAATGATTTCAAACAGATTGAGTCCTATGTTTTCCGCATTCAGTTTAAAATACTTGCCTGTTAACCACAGCACGTTGTCCGGGTTATGATCCAAAAATACGACCTTACCGTCCCGCTCTTCGGATTTGGTGGCATATTGCCAGCGGAAGCACAAATCCTGCCGCATGTCGCATGGGAAATCCTCCGACCACTGCTCCCCGTCTGCACTAACCGCAATGCTGAATGGGTTATAGCTAATCCCTGCGTAATAAACCAGCGAGAACGGCTCGTCCGCTCCCACCGCAAAGACGATCTGTTCCTCCGCCGAGGTTGAAACCCATCCATTCTGAGGCGCCACAGGACTCCCCAAATTAATAAAGGCCAGTCCGGCGTAAATGATGGACGCGACGCCAATCGTCATCCAGTCCCTCAAGCCCAAACGCAGCCTTCCGCAGGACGGCGCGAGCAACCCTTGGCGATATGACGCATCCCTTGGGGGGCTGGAAGGTTGTTCCTTTGCGATCCGAAGACTCTCCGCCGACCGGACGCCCATAAAGCTGATAAAGCCCGCATAGACACATAAAAGCAGGTTTGCGGCGCACAACGCCAGGTTGAGCCCCTGGGTATCCGCATTCAGGTGCCCCATCTCCCGGCCAAACAGAATTGAATTATCCAGAATGATGGCTGTGTTGATAAAAGTGCTAACCGAAAAGCCCACGAATAGAATTAGTATACGCTTATCCCGGGTGGCGGCATAGGCCATCAGCAGCATGGGCAGGGCCGCGAAGAGGTACCGCTCATGGATCTGTGTGCCCAGCACATAGACGCCGACCAACGCCAACGCCAACAAGAAGGGCAGGTGCTCGGCGGTTTTCTCAAACCAGCAGCATAGCCCCCCCCACAGGAAAACAAAAATCATCAGAATCATACCGAAAGCCCCGTATGTCACCCCAACGAGTCCCAGTATCGCCGCCGCCGCGCCGGCGAAGACGCAAAGGGCTGCCAGGAGGAGTTGCCTTAGAACCGTATGGTCTCCTGCCACCTCGTTTTTAACATCCAAACGTCTCCGCAACTTTAATTGCCACCCGGGCTTTCCCCGCCGGCTTCTCTCCGCTTTCAGCAACGGCGCTTTTCGGCTGATCTGCCAGGAACCGAACCCCAGCAGCGGCAGCCCAACGGAGAGGGATAGCCCCAAGGGTACCGCCAAATCCAGTTCTTTCCAATTTCCGCCAAACAAATAGTATAGGTTGGCAGCGTTTACCGTTGCGTGCTGATAAGAGGAAAGGGTTTTTTTGTAAAGGTTCCAGAGCCATTCGGCAGGATTGGTCATATTAATGGAAAAAGGCAGCACAATCACAGCAGCTACCAGGATGGAAAGGAACAGTCCAAAAAGCAATGGCCGTACCTGCTTGCCAGTTCTCCTTTCCCGTATCAGAGCCGCAACCAGCCAAATCAACCCTACCGGAGCAAACAGAAGCGCTTGCGGCTTTATTAATACAGCGGCTGTGTACAGCGGCAACACCGCCACCCACTTTTTTTCCAGGGCATATACGGCAGCCAGCAGCATGAACAGCGCCAGCAGAGAATCCACCTGCCCCCATGCGGCGCCATTCACAAGCGCAGCCGGGTTGAGCGTATATAAAAGCGCGGCGGCGGCGGCGGCTCTGGTTGAAACCCTCTTTCTCGCAAAGAAAAACAGGCACATCGCTATAGCCATGTCGCTGATAATGGGGATCAGCTTAATCGCCAGAAGCCGAAGCTCCGGAGCCGCAGTGGAAAGGAGGCGCATCAACCCGCCCACAGGCCAAAGGAAGAGCAGGAGTCCCGGCGGGTAGTCACAAAAATAACCCTCCGCGTAGAAGCCAGAGGGGCCCGTTTCCGCCATTCGCAGGCTCCAGGAACTGAAGCAGCCGATATCCACCTCGTAACCTTCTATCCGGCAGGCGAGCACAATACGCACCGCCAGCCCGGCCAGCATCAGTATGCAAAAAGCCAGTCGCGGCATTATTTCCCCCGCCGGCCCATCCTGCCGGCGCAAATCCTTCGGCTTGCGTGAAACCGCTTGAACCGCAAGCGCAAAAATGACAAATATTGCGCTTATAAGCAAAAACCACGTCGTGCTTTTCTGCTTGCTCTCATCCGCAAGCCGCCGTCCAGGCAAAGGCTCGTCATCCTTGTACCATAGGGACGCCACTATTTCATCGGGCAGCGTATCCACCTTTACGACGGATATCTCATCAAAGTACGCTTTCCCGGCGCTCTCCGCTCCATACCCGCCTATCCGTACGCCTATTGAGGCCATGGTTTGACCCGGGCCGGTTTCCCCATAGCATTCTACGTACTGCCATTCCTCACCCGTATCCCTCAGCGGGCCGGAAAAAGCAAAGTAATCCTCCAAAGCCAGGTTGGCGCCGTTGCCTTCATTCCCCATATGCTCCACCAGGACATAACCCGAAAACCTGTACAGGTTCTCCGGTTCCACCGCCACATCGCATACAAACCGGGCGTCATTTTCATTTGCGTTGTATATCAGCGCGCTATACTTCCCTGCGTATGCCTTTTCATCCGTCACCGACATGCGGGAATAGCCCGCCTGGTTTCGGTATGTCACAGAATACCAGCTTATGGGGCGGCCTTGGCTGTCCAGATCTTCAAAGCCGCCGTTCGGTACGAGATTTACTTCCTCCGCCAGCGCGCCGGATGCAAATACAAGTATCAAAACCAAGGCAACCATCCACTTGCACAGCCTTTTGCTCATGATACGCTCTCCGTTTCCTGCAGGAATTTCCGAATGAACGACCTTCTGTGCTCCGGGGTGGGCCCTTGCCGCCTGATGGCCGCGATATGGGCTGCGGTTCCATATCCC
>WRHG01000073.1 GCA_009783365.1 Clostridia bacterium
TCCTAACGCCTGCGATTCGGCCGCCTTCTGTGAGGAGAGAAGTCACACGTTCATGAAGAAGAACCGTCACACCCCACTGATGCAATTGGCTTTCAAGGGCTTTTATTACATCGCTGGCTTTTGCGCTTTGGGGAAACACCCGTCCGCCCCGTTCCGTCACCACCGGGCAGCCCCAGCCGGCGAGGCGCTCCATCAGCGCAGCGGGAGGCAGTGCCTGAAGGGCGCTGAAAAGGAAGCGGGGGTTGCGGGGCACCTGCTTTTGGAAAGCTGGAGTTTCGCAGGCGTTTGTTACGTTACAGCGACCCTTGCCGGTGATGTATAGTTTTTTTCCCAATTTTTCATTGCGTTCCAAAAGGGTCACAAAGGCGCCTGCCTCGGCCGCGGCTATCGCGGCCATCATGCCTGCCGGCCCGCCGCCGATGACGGCGACCTTAGGTAGGCTCCTTCCCGATGTAGACGTGCTGGTCGTTCCAGATCTCCTCCAAACGGTTAAAATGACCGCTGAGCTCTTCCCGGCGTTTCAAGCCGACGCTGACGATAAGGGCATTGATTACGGACAGTGGCGCAGCCAGGGAATCAACAAAGGAAGCCATGTCCGTATGAGCGCAAAGGCAGATATGGGCGGCTTCGTACAGGGGCGAAAGCTTGCCGTCGGTGATGCCAATCACCTCCGCGCTCCTCGCCTGCGCAAAGCGCATACACTCAAGCGTGCGTGCGGAATAACGGGGGAAGCTGAGGCCTATCAGGAGATCCCCTTCCCCGATACGGGCAATCTCCTCAACCACATCGCCGATGGTGTTTTGCACCAGGAAGACCAAATCTAGAATTTGGTGCAGATAGTGGTACAAAAACTGCGCCAACGGGGCTGCGGAGCGGAGTCCCATTACATATACGCGCCGAGCGGCCAGGATACGGCTTACCGCGTCGTCAAAATTTTGCTGCGGCAGATCTTCGACTGTTTGGCGGATGTTATGGGCGTCATTTTTCAGCACCGTACGCAGCACGTCGTTTTCCTTGATTTCCGCCGCAATGGCAAAACGCTGCTCCGAGGTGAGACGCTGGCGCACCAGGTTCCGGAGAGTATCCTGTAATTGGGGATACCCTTCGTAGCCTAAGGCCGCCGCAAAACGTACCACCGTCGATTCGCTGACGCCGCATTGAGCGCCCAGGGCTGAAGCGGTCATGAAAACCGATTTATCATAATGATGAGCGATGAACTCCGCAATACGGCGGTGGCTCTTGCTCAAGGGCTCGCCGCGGCGGTTCAGGCGGCGGATGAGATCCTGAGAGTCCTGCATGGATGCGCCTCCAATTTAAATCGATCCAGGAATTCAGAGGTGTATTCAGGCATAATCATTATAGCCATTCGCCCAGGTTTTGGCAAGCCGCGTCGAAGCCGTCGAGGCAGTTGAAGCCAACGCGCTGATCGGAAGGATTGCCCATACATGTTAGCGTGATATGGCCCTTACGCAGCATGTCCTGGTCGCTGCCCGGGACGGGGGGTTGGGTTCTGGCGCCGCTGTCCAGCCAGTAATAGGTCCCGGCTCGCGGGCTTTCCCGGCGAATGTAACGGTCTGTAAAGTTAGCCGTACAAAGAGGGGCCATCACCGGCTTCTTCCATCGGCCGGATGGGCTGTTTGGAGCGTTGATGCTGAGCAGCAGCGTGGCGGGGAGAGGCGTTAAAAGGAAAAGACCCGCCACATCCATCACATAATCCGCGAAACGCTGAATTAATTCAGGAGATGCCTTTTCATGGATGGAAGCGGCAATGGCGTGCAGGCCGTAAAGGGCTCCTTCCCGCGCTGCGCCTACTGTACCGCTGTAGTGCACGGCCATGCCGTAATTATATCCGTTATTGATGCCGCTGATGAGTACGTCCACGGGCGCTTCCACCAAATCCTGGAGGCCCAGCCTTACGCAGTCGGCAGGGGAGCCGGTAATAGCGTAGGCCCGCATAAGGGGATATTCCACCGGATAGGGCGCCACAAAAATTGGCGCGGCCAAGGTGATGCGCTGGCTTGCTGCGCTTTGCTGAGTCGCCGGTGCGCACAGGGTTACCCGGTATCCTCTTGCCACAGCGGCGCAGGCCAGGGCCATGATACCCTTGCTGCCGATACCGTCATCGTTGACCAGGAAGAGATGCATGATGGGTCCACCGATCCTTTCAATCCATTGGCTATTTACGGCGGCCTGCAGGCAGGTCAATGAGAAAGCGGGCTGCGTTGATTACAAAAGCGATGGCGAATGCCCACCAAAAGCTGTCCAACGCGACGCTGTTTTCGATCAGGCCGGCGGCGGTCCATACCAGCCAGGCATCCACCACCACATTCAATAGCCCCAGGGTACAGAAGTTAAATACAGACAGCACCAGTCGCGTTAAGGGCCGCAATACCATGTAGATAAGGCCCAGAATCGCTCCCAGGAGCAGAGCCTTTCCCATATCCAGAATGTGGATGCCTTCCAGAAAATTCCCACAGAGGGGAAGAGCGGCAACCGTTACTCCAAACCTAAGCAGGACCCCTGCCAACCGCCTCACTTCCTTCGGTTTATGATTCCTGTCAGAAGCAGAAAACTTGCCACGGTTCCCTCTGCCAGCACCGCATGCCCGCTGATGGTAATAAGCGCTTTAAGCGCGGGCCAGTTCACAGCCTGCTGTATTTCCAGGTATTGATAGAGCAGTAGCAGCGCCAGCAATCCCGCCGCTATAAACAGCCAGGGGACTAATCCGTTATTTTTGGCGGCGATTCCGGCTACTGGCAGGAGCAGCCCTGTCATACAGCCTAGCAGCAGCCCTTTTACCAGGAATAAAAAGAAGCTGCCCGCTTGCATCAAGCCGTCCAGCCACTGAAAAAGGATGCAGCACAACAGGCAGAGGAGCACGGGGAACAGGGCTGCCATCAGCCTTCTCAGCAACATGGGTTTTCCTCCTTTTGTGAAGGTGCTTTCCGCATCTCTGACAGCATGGAGAAGGTTTTTATACGCTCCGCCTCCGTCATGGGAGCATGAATGAATAAATCCGGCCGTATGGCAAGGGTTGCCAGCAAGGCCTGCTCCCGCCGCCAGGCGCTAATCTCGGCATGGTTGCCATTCAGAAGAACCTCCGGCACACCCAGCCCTTCAAAGCTGCGAGGCCGAGTGAATTGAGGATATTCCAACAACCCTGCTGAAAAGCTTTCCTCCTCGGCGCTTTTCTTACTGCCCAGCACGCCTGGGATGTGGCGGGCCACCGCGTCGGTGAGTACCATTGCAGCAAGCTCGCCGCCCGTCAGAACAAAATCCCCTATAGAGATTTCCATATCCGCCACCAGGTCAATGGCCCGCTGATCCACCCCTTCGTAATGACCGCAGAGCAGCAACAG
Organism: Clostridia bacterium; assembly: GCA_009783365.1. The sequence goes on from WRHG01000073.1 coordinate 3,360, forward strand.
GCTTTCCTCCTTCGCCAGTTCGCACACCTTGCTTTGGTTGAGGGGATTCCCTCTTGGGCTAACATAAATGCAAGGACCTGTATGCCCCGTTGAGCGAGCGTGCCGCACCGCATCCACTATCGGCTGGGCCGTCATCACCATGCCCGCCCCGCCTCCGAAGGGATAGTCATCGGCGTTTTTATGCTTCTTATCGCTGAAGAGCCTTATATCAATGGGTTCCACCGCCAAAAGGCCTTCCGCCCGGGCTCGTCCCAGGATACTGACCGAGAGTATACATTCAAATATCTCGGGGAACAGTGTGAGAATCGCGATCCTCAAACATTGCCACCTCGCTAAGCCGGGCTTCATCCAGCACGATTTTGCCGCCAGCGGCGTCCAGTTCCAACAGCACGGTTTTCAGCGCGGGTACCATCAGCATGCCGCGCGGGGTAGTAAACACAAAAATATCCACGCCGCCCGGGGTGAGCACCTCTTTTAAAGTGCCGATGGCATTGCCGGCCCTGTCATAGGCTGAAGCCCCCAGAATGTCCGCGATGAACACCTGATCTTCGTCCAGTTTCCGGGCATTGGACCTGTCGATGTACAATTTTACGCCTCGCAGCGCCTCGGCCCCGTTTCGGTCTGAAACTCCATCGAAGGTTAAGAATACGTCGTTTTGCCGCACCTTACAGCCTCTGATGGACATGGGGACCATCCCACCGTCCATCTCTTGCAGCAAAACGCTCGTAAGCGCCTCAAACCGTGCCGGATCGTCTGTGTAATGGCGCACTTTCACCTCTCCGCGGATCCCTTGAGGACGAACAATTTCACCGATGAGCAGGTAGGGTTGCAGCATGGAAGGACTCCTTCCTTAAACAAGGGCTATTGAATTTCCACGAAAACCGGTTTTTGATTTTTGGCGGTGGCCGCCCGCACAACGGCTCGAAGCGCTTTAGCGATGCGGCCTTGTTTACCGATGACCTTGCCCATATCCTCGGGGGCTACATGCAATTCTAAAATGACGGCCTCAGGACCCTCGGTCTCCTCCACAGTCACCGCATCCTTGTTTTCCACCAAGGATTGAGCGATGTATAGCACAAGTTCTTTCATGTGGTTAGCCCTCGAGGATGCCGGACTTCTTTATCAGCATCCGCGCCGTGTCTGTCGGCTGTGCGCCTTTGGCGATCCATTTTTTAGCGGCTTCCGCGTCTATTTTAATGGTGGCGGGTTCGGTCATGGGGTCATAATAGCCGATTTCTTCAATGAAGCGGCCGTCCCGGGGGCTTCGGATATCCGTCACCACCACTCGGTAGAAAGGTTTCTTTTTCATTCCCATTCGCTTTAGCCGGATTTTAACAGACATGTTCTTTTCCTCCTTGATTTTCGAGTTATTCTATGAGCATAAGGGGCTGTCGCCCCTGACCCAGCACCACGCCATGCGCGCAAACGGAGAAGGAAATGGTCAAAACGGCAACCGCATGCGGCCTTTTTTACCGAGGCGGCCGGCCATCATTTGCTTCATCATGATCTTGGCTTGCTCAAACTGGCGCATAAGGGCGTTCACGTCTTGGACGGAGGTCCCGCTGCCCGCGGCGATGCGCTTACGGCGGCTGGCGTTCAGGATGCCGGGGCTGGCCCGCTCCCGTTTTGTCATGCTGCGAATGATGGCCTCGGGCTTTTTCATGGCCTTCTCGTCGATCTCCATACCCGCCAGCTTACTGCCAAGGCCCGGCATCATGGATAGCATACTCTGCATACCGCCCATTTTCTTCATATGCTGCATTTGAGACAGGAAGTCGTCCAGAGTCAGTTCCTTGGGCCCTCGCCTTTGGAGTTTTTCTACTTCTTCGGCGTCAAAGGCCTCCTGCGCTTTTTCGATCAGGGTTAGCATGTCTCCCATGCCCAGAATGCGCCCCGCCATTCGATCGGGGTGGAAGGGCTCTATATCGTTCAACTTTTCACCGATACCGGAGAACTTTATGGGCTTGCCGACCACGGCTTTCACGGACAGCGCCGCGCCTCCGCGGGCGTCGCCGTCCAGCTTGGTTAAAAGTACGCCGTCGATACCCAGGCCTTCATCAAAAGTCTTGGCTACGGTCACTGCGTCCTGCCCGGTCATGGCATCCACTACAAACAGCACTTCCTGAGGCTTTGCGGCGGCCTTGATCCGCCGAAGCTCCTCCATCAGCACCGTATCAATATGCAGGCGGCCTGCCGTGTCGATAATCAGCACATCCCGGCCATAATCCCGCGCGTACGCAATGGCATCAACCGCTGTTTTCACCGGATCCTGGATGCCTCTTTCAAACACGGGGACATGCGCTTGCTCGCCTAGCACCTGCAACTGCTTGATTGCGGCTGGACGGTAGATGTCACACGCGGCCAGCAGAGGCTTTTTACCGGTTTTCTGCAAATATCCGGCTAATTTAGCGGCCATGGTAGTCTTGCCGGAGCCCTGCAGGCCGCAGAGCATATAAATGGTGGGCACGTCGGAGGACCAGGTAAGACGCGCGTTTTGCCCGCCCATCAATAAGGTCATTTCCTCGTTGACGATTTTAATAACCTGCTGGGCTGGAGTTAAGCTATCCAATACGGACTGGCCCATGCATCGCTCGGCGACTTTTCTGCAAAAATCCTTAACCACTAAATAGTTGACGTCGGCCTCCAGCAGGGCCAGGCGCACTTCGCGCATGCCCTCCCGCACAGCCTGTTCGGTAAGTTTGCCACGGCTGGTAAGCTTGGAAAGGGCTGCGGACAGCTTTTGGCTTAAACCTTCAAATGCCATTGATGTCACTCCTCTCCGATTATGTGAGCGATGGCTTTGGTGACCAAAGAACCGGCCTCGGTGATTTGCTGGATGGCTACCGCGGGGTCTGCGGAGGCAATCTCTTTCGCGCTTTGCAGCGTATACAGAACACGTTTCAGCAAAACGGCGGTTTGTCGCGACTGGGCAATGGCTCCTATCGCTGTCTCATACCGGTCGAGCTTTTGCGCGGATCGGGCGATGAGGTCATGGACGTTTTGTCGGCTGACACCCAGGTGTTCCGCCACCTCGGTTAAGGAGAGGTCTTCGTCGCAATGAAGCTGAATGGCTATGCGCTGCCGTTGGGTTAGGAGGCCTCCATAGAAAGCGCATAATGTGCCGAGTTCTATGTTTTGAGAAAGCCGTTGATCCGCCAAGGTTTCTGCTGAAGACAATCCAATGCCCCCTGCGTTCCTTATTGTTGTCAAGTATTTTTAAATGACAACAATAAGAGTATATAGCCCCATAAATCATCTGTCAAGGTTTTTTACATAACGAGCTCTCTGAAAGCTTTTTGATGAAAACGCTGCATGACGAGGCCAGTTTAAGAAGACCGTAAGCGGCATAGGGCAGCAGCAATACGAAATAAGGCAAAGCATACTGACCTTTGGCTTCCCAGACCAAGTGAAAAAGGAACCCTCCTATGAAAATGAGCGGGGGTAACAATTCAAACAAGTGGCAGCGACGATATATAAACGCAAAAACACAATAGGCTACGACTCCGCAAAGCACTAATGACTGTATAATGTTCATCAAACCTGTGAGAAAATGGTTCAGATTTCCATGGTAAAGATTTTGAGCAAACGCGGTATTTGTAATGGCGCTTTCGCGGAGAGCGGTGCTGATCCAGAAGGACTGGAAGGTCGGATTGATCCACATAGACGCGGTTTTTTGATAAAAGAAATTTACGGCATAAGCCGGATCCTTGTAAAAATGCTCCAGGGATTGTTCAATGCTTTTTTTCGCAGCCCGGGATGATGGTTCGGCGCCCCAGTATTGCGCAACAAACTCCCCGGGCACGTAGCCGTTCCACCAGCCGGGCGCAAGGCCGCCGTCCTGCAGACCCATTGCAATGTACATAATGCTGGGAATGCTTTCATCCAGTTTGCGCTGCGCAAGGTTTTCATAGCAGGAAGTGATCCCCCACTGAAGGATGGGTGATATGGATACCGTCAAAACCAGAATCAGCCATGAATTGAGACGCGGCTGGCAGAATCGGCGGCTATACGCGGCTTTGGATTTTTTTGACGGCGGTTCCGCAGACGGCTCAGCCTGTTCCGCTTTCTTTGGCGTGGGCACGGCTGCGCGATGACCCCAAACGGCGTCTATGAAATAAACGATCGCAATTGCGGCTATTACAATCAGATTATTCTGCCTTATGACGGCGGCAAATGCAACTAACAACACAGAGAGCAGCCCATGCCGGATTCTTCTTTTGCGGAGGTACTTTATTGCATACAATGTGGCTAAAAGCGAAAGCGAGAGACTCATCGCGTTTCCATAGACAAAAGTAACATAGAGCGTCAGTTGCGGAAAGCAGAAAATCAGCGCAAGAAATAGGATACTTACCGCTTTGTCCTGAAATAGAAGTTCGGTGAGTTTATATAAGCCATAAACGCTGACGGCAATAGCAATCGCATTAAGGCCCTGTATCAAGAAAACGTCGGCCCCCGTACCCGCAATGAGATTACATAGCTGGAATATCAGCGTTAAACCCAGTTGGTGTGGATTGTTGGAGAGGTACCCGCCAAGCATTAAGTCGTCGAGTTCCCCCTGATTGATGGCGCGCGCCGCATCCAACACATATTGCTGATCCGCGGAAGGCTGCACCCTTGTGATGGCAATCAGGCCGACGGCGGCGAAAAACATGAGGCCGACAGTTAAAATGGAGAGCCTTTTGCTATTCATTTTTTTTAATTGATCTTGCGAAAAAAGGAGAATGGCTAATACGACGAATAATGCGAGGATGTGCGCCCAGGGAGAATCATTGAAATATACGGTTGTTTCAATATCAATAAAATCCGCTGTTTGAAACAGGCTCACAAGCCATAGATATCCGGAAAATAATGTTAAAAGTATCAGTATTGTAATACACAGTATTTTTAGAAAGGGTTGGATGTGTTTATGTGTTGCAGTCATATCATGGCCTCCTTTACAACCGCTTGCCGGGGAGGTGATGTTCGTTACCAGAATTCTTCCAACATCACGCCGCCGCTTTCATCCGGAATTACCGTATAGAAAGTATCTGTATAGAGC
>WRHG01000074.1 GCA_009783365.1 Clostridia bacterium
TAGACCACGACAGCTTGCGTTGTCACAACATAAGCATAGCCGTAATCAGCGATATGCCCTTCTATGCTGTCAACGAACGGAATTTCGGCTTCATACGTCGGAGCATCTTCTGTCCAATCAACCCACGGCTCATCCTCGGTGTGGGTTTCTTCTTCTGTTTCTTCGAAGAAATCAGGCGGGTCTTCGTCATCTATTGTCTGTTCCATTATAACTACCGGAAATTCATTCACATCAGATTCGGTGAAAGCGGCTGTGGGCAAGAGAGCTGCCAGCATCATGAGTGACATCAGCAGCGCGAGGTATCCCTTTATCTTCCTTTGCATAATCATATCTCCTTTTCTCAATGATAGAATTGTTGATGATCGGATGGTTCCTGTCTTACAGCCATGACCACAAGCCTTCCGTATGTGGGGACATAGCTGCGGTCACAGGTGATGAGCGTTAATATCTGATCTTGAGCGGTTACGACCACGCCCGTTTCATACAAGGACAGCGATTTTGCCCGATGGGCGAAGCCAAGAAAATCATCGTCGCTGGCAAAGCTCGCTGCCGATGGATCCCAATCGCCGCTACGCATGTTGATCACCGCAAAGACGATGTATGTACCCGGGTGATACAGCGAATCAAGATAGATGGTTTCATGACCTGTGTAGAAGCTCTGCTTTTTGTAGGAGAGCAACGGCGAAAACATGACTTGACTATTGCTCCGTATGTGGTGCCCGTAGATCGCAATGTTTTTACCCGGTGTGCGGTAATCCGTTTTTTTGAGTGAAAACAGTGTGCCAAGATAGCTTTTTTTACCTAAAAATGTGTGTTCCAGATAGTATTTCGTATCGTCTGACAACACAATGGGGTAATCGACGGTGGTTCCCGGTATCTGCAACCAAGCAACGAAATCATCATTTTCTGCTATGCAAGCCGCTAAATCTACACCTGTCTTTCCGGTTTCGGCAGGGATTGACGCAGGAAACGCCATATCAAGCATGTTGGTAGGGCCAGACGCTGCGTCAACCCTCCTGGACTGCTCTCTTAATTGCGCGTATTCTTCCGCGTCAAGACGCATTTCCATATCTACTTGCAGAACAGGGATAAAAATGGCGGTCGCTCCCGTTATCAGCAGGACGATCGCCAAGATGAGAAGCGGTACTCCTTTGCGCTTATTCTTTTTTAACCTTGGTGTCATGCATAACCTCCCTTCATACGGCAGGGCGGGAGAACACGCCTCCCGCCCCACATGACCTTAATCGTCCTCGTTTTTTTCCTCCTCATCGTCATCAACCTCATCATCCTCGTAATCGTAATCATCAAGGGATGTCTTCGACTTCCCGCTGGAGGGCTTGCGGAATTTGAAATACCAGAGAGCGCCGCCGCCCGCTACCGCCAGAATGCCAATGATGCCCAGAGAACTGCCGCTGTCCTTCTTTTCCGGTTCGGGTATGACCGGCTCAGGCGTGGGTATAGGCTGAACGGTTGGCTCCGGGGTAACGTAGATCACTTCTGGCTCAGGAATTTCCTTTTCTCCGACGATATCCATCATGTCGCGGCTGTCCACCAGATTTAAAAAGTACGTTTCGTACCGCTCGCCCTTGGCATCCAGCGGCTTGTCATAGTCGATGATGATGTAAAAAACATCGCCTCCGCGCGTCTCAATGGCGATGAACTGCTTGTTGGTGTATTTGTCGTAAAGCAGGTCACGGGTGAAGGAGTTGCCTGGCATGGTGAAGGGGAACCCTGTCTCTATGGTTGCCATTGGAATTTGCATGACTTCCGGCTCCGGTATTGGCGTGGTCGTAGGTGCTTGCGTGGGCGTAGGGGTTGCCTGACTGCCGCTATTGCCGCTGGAACCCGAACTACCGCTTCCACTCGTTGGCTTTGGCGTTGCAGTCGGCTTTGGGGTGGTGGTGGGTTTCGGAGTCGCCGTAGGTTTAGGCGTAGCGGTGGGTTTCGGGGTGGCAGTGGGCGCCGGGGTCGGTGTGCCTGTGTTCTTGTAGAACGGATTCGCTACCGCAATCGCTTGGGACACATTGCCCACCTTGTCCACGGCCTGGACGATGAGCTGTTCATAGGCGTCAGCATATTCCTTGAGCCATATTTTCAGCTTGTTGTCGCTCAGCTCGGTGTATGTTGTTCCGTTCACCTGTACGGCGACAACACCGGATTGCCGATCTGTGGCTTCGATATGCAGGTATTCTCCAATAACGCTTGCTGTAAGGCTGGGGCTTTCCCTATCAAAGCACCCCACGGCTACTTTTTTGCGATGCTCGCCACCATTTGGATCAGTGATCACGACTTCTACCGCGCAGTTTTCCAGTAGATCAATCCAGATATGACCGGAGGTAAGCGGCCCATCAATGAGCGTGACAGTCCCAAGGCTTCTTTCCATGGTGACACGAATGGAAGACCAGCCTGTTCCGCCATTGTCAATGACGGTCATTTCCATGACGGCCCGGTTTGCGTACCAGCCGGATGGTGGCTCCATCAGAATTTCATAAGCCGCCGACGGTGGAGTGGTCGGCGGCTGTGTGGGTTCGGTGGTCGGCTCCGTTAGCTGGTCATCATCAAGGCCCCCGATCAGCGCTGGATCCTCGAATATCACCTGCCCTTTTTCCTCGTAAGGGTCGATGACCGTCATAGCCCCGGCAGCGGGAAGCAGTGTTGAGAGCGCCAGCAACAGGCAGATCACCGACGCAGCCATGCGCATCCGGTTCTTAATAATCATCATCTTCATCCTCCTCCATGTCGTCATCCCGCCTGCTGTCGGTGTGGTCATAAGCCGAGGCTCTTTGCCCGCCATCCGGCGCATCATCCGTTTCATCTCCCTGCCTGCCGGTGAAGGAAGGGAGACCTTGGTTTTCTTTCCTGGATCGGGCCAGGGCAATCAGATCATCCATGGACAGCTTCTCGCTGCGCAGCAGGGCGCGGATCTCCAGGGTTTCCGCTTCACTGATTTTTTGTTCCAATTCCCTGTTGCGCTCTTTCAGGGCAGTCATCTTGGCGTCGTTTCTGTCCAGTTCCTCCTGGAACTTTTGAATCTTGTTTTTCATCCGTTTCCTCCAATCTTTAGTTTTGTACGAGGCGTCCGTACCCGAAAAAGTGTTGCTTAAAGTAAGAATCACTCAAGTTCGCATATCCAATAGGCGAGCCGCAGTGAATCATCCAACCGTTTCCCACATAAATTCCGACATGCGTGACCCCATCGGCTCTTGGAATGGTGCCCTCAAAGAAAACCAGGTCGCCGGGCCTGGCTTCCTCCGCTGTGATCTTTTTGCATGCCCCATACAAGCCGGTGGCTCCCAGCCGCCCCACATTGCGTACCCCGCTGTTCGTGAACACATAGGATACAAAGCCGGAGCAGTCGAACGATGTCTCGGGGCTGTCGCCGCCCCATACATAGGGATAGCCCAGGTATTTCTCCGCTTCCGCGATGATTCTGGCGAAGGTTTCGTCCTCCAGGAGTTCCTCCGGGATGTCGTAGCGGGTGTAAGCTCTGAGGGTGGAGGCGTAACGCCAGCCCCGAAAGAGGTACTCCCGATTGCCCAGTACGGAGATGTACACGGCGTACATGCTTACACCTTGGCGGCTGAGAACGTAGAATGGCAGATGGGACAGGTTGAAGTTGAGTAACGTCACGGAGCAGATGCGGTAGGTATAGGGCACGTCCTCCATCACTTCATAGGGAACCCAGGTGACCTCGCCGGTATCAGGGTTGGTGTGCTTTTCGTAGTGGGTCACCAATTCCTTCCTGTATCGGGTTTCCGATGTGACTGTCTGTGTGAGGGTGTACTGCTTTTCAAACAGCACATTCAGCGTTCCGTACACATCGTCGATTGTCCACTCGCCGCCCATCCGCGCGGAGATGAGGGAGATCAGCGCATGCGGATCGTGCCAGATTTCATCCAGGTCATAGATATACTCATCGTATCCCGGATGGAAGGAGGGGTAGTTGTCCACCTCGTTTTGCAGCTCGTCTTCCATCTTTCGGTACGCCCGCTCAGCCGCCAGGATATCCGCGTCCTCTGCCGGGTAGGTTCCGATGACAAAAGCCTGCATCCCAGTCTGAAACATCATCGTACAGGAGGACAGCCCGTTCATTACCATGGCCAGCATCAGAAACAACAGCCCGCCTAAAACAAAGCTCTTTTTTTTCCGAACGAATAGGTTTTTCACGCCCTGCGTGACATTTGACCTGGCTGTGGTTGCGGCGTGGCGTACTGTGTTTGCACCGGCGCTTCCCGCTGCTTTGGCCCGCGTATAGCTTTGACGGATTGCCCGTTTCTGCTGCCAGCGGGAGATAGGATTGCTGGAAAGCTGCTCCTTCTTTTGCAACACACGGATATTGGCCTTGTCCAGCTTTTGTTCCACTTTCCCCGCTGCCCGGTGAGCGTTCAGCTTTCGCGTCCGGCTGGAATGGTTAGTGAAGCGAACGGTGGATTCCGCGCCCTTCTCCACTCCGTGAGCCGCTTCCACGCCAACATTCTCATCCTCCGCTTTGGCGACCTGCCTGTGGATTTCCCCGGAGGGGGAGGGCAGGGCTTCATGCAGTAACCGGGAGGGGAGCGCAGCTTTTTCTTCAAAACGCAGCCGTGGTGTGGTTTTCCCTGTGGCTTCATCCGTGGCGCGGGTAATGGCCAGGTTTTTCTTTTTGGTAATCCGAGCCTTGGCCTTGCTCACCTTGTCCGCGGTCTTTTCCGCCTGCGGGAGAGGTTTTTCCAGCTTGGGTTCACCAAGCTCCGCCTCTGTCAGTTGCAAACGGGATGCGGCAAGGGGGTTCTTTGAACGGGTGAGTTTTTTCATCTGCCTGGATTCCAAAACAGTGGTTTCCGGCTGGTCGTCTTGCGTGAACCGCAGCTTTGATTTCGGTTGCCCTTCATCCTGCATGGGCACCCTCCTTATCAGGAGGATCATCGCCCTCGGTCTCGGTAGTGCCCTGTTTCTCCTTCATCATTTTCTGATGCCAGGCTTCCATCCGTTCATCCGCTTCTCCGGCGACCACGCATAACCGCCACGCAAACAGCACAACCGGAACGCATAGTAAAAAGACAAGAAGTATCATTGCATCGCCTCCTTGTTCATTTCACCGGGCTTGGTGGTCATGATGCGGTACAGTTCTGTGTTCTTGGGGAACTTGTCCGTGAAGGGCAGGATTACATTGCCGTAGAATAGCAGCCCTTCGCCCTCGCCGGATTGGGTCACATAGGATAGCTGGTGGGGAGAAATGTTCAGTTGCTTCGCCAGGATCTGCCGGTCACCGCCCGCCTGATTGAGCATGTACACGAAGTCGCTGTTTTCGAAGATGTTTTCTACCTCCGCAGAGGCCAGCAAATCCTTCACGTTCTGCGTGATCCCGGTCGGCATCCCGCCCCACTTTCTAAACCGTTTCCAGATTTCCACGGTGTAGGCGGCGGTTTGCTCTTCCTTTAGAAGCAGGTGCATCTCATCAATGTAGTACCGGGTGGAGCGACCCTCAGCGCGGTTGGCGGTCACACGGCCCCATACCTGATCCTGCACAATGAGCATTCCGAGCTTTTTCATCTGCTTACCGAGGTCTTTGATGTCGTAGCATACGACTCGGTTATTGATGTTCACGTTCGTTCTGTGATTGAAAACATTGAGGGAGCCGGTCACATAGATTTCCAATGCTGTGGCCAGGCGGCCCGCCTCCCGCTCCTCCTGCTTTTGCAGAACTGCGTGTAAGTCACCCAGGATGGGCATGTTCTCCGGCCTGGGATCCGCCAGATACTTCCGGTACACCAACCGAACCGCGCGGTCAATGACCGTCTTTTCGATGGGTTTCAATCCGTCCCGACCGCCGACAATCAGTTCGCAGAGGGAAAGAATGAAGTCGGATTTCAGGGAGAGTGGGCTTTCGTCCTCGCTGTAGTTCAAATTGAGATCCATTGGGTTAATGTAATGCGTAGAGGTGGAGGAAATCCGAATCACCTGACCGTGGAGCCGATCAACCAGCGGGGAATACTCGCTTTCCGGGTCACAGATGACGATATCATCCTTGGTGATGAGGAAGACATTCACAATCTCCCTCTTGGCGCTGAAGGATTTACCGCTGCCAGGAGTGCCAAGGATAAGACCGTTCGGGTTTTTGAGACGTTTCCGATCCACCATGATGAGGTTGTTGGACAGGGTGTTCAGGCCGTAGTACAGGGCCTCGCCGCCAGCTTGGAACAGCTCTTGGGTGGTGAAGGGAACGAAGATGGCAGTTGCGGATGTGGTCAAGCCCCGCTGGATTTCTATCTGGTTCAGCCCCAGGGGGAGTGAGGACACCAGAGCCTTTTCCTGCTGGAAATCCAGCCGTTCCAATGCGCAGTTGTATTTCTGGGCGATACCCATAGCCTGAAGAACCGTGTTGTCCAACTGTTGTTTTGTGTCCGCTGTGTTCAAAATGAGAAAGGTTACCAGGAACATGCGCTCATTACGGCTTTGCAGGTCTTGAAGGAGCTTCTTGGCTTCCCCTCCGTAGGTGGCGAGATCGGACGGAAGGATGTCCATGTCATATCCTGACCGGACTGCTTTTTTCTGTTCCTCAATCTTCCCCCGATCCAGCTCCGTAATCTTGCGTTTGATCTGTTTGATCGCCGCCACCTGGTCAACGGATTGGATGTGCATGGTTGCTATGAGGCTGTTATCCATGCTTAGGAAGTCCGTCAGCATCCGGTCGGGCAACTCGGGGGCGAGGATTTGGAGGTAACATGCCGCTCCCAGCTTGCCGCCCATGCGGAAGCGTCGCCCCTCCCGGAACTCAAAAGCGGAAGGCGCGATGAAATCCTTGGTGGAAAGCCCTGCCAAAGGCAGCCAGTCCCACTCAAACCTGAATTTTGCCTGGGTGTCCATATGGAAGATGCTGTGCATGAGCCGCAGCCTTTCCTTCCCGTCCAGGCTCACCGCGGCCACCCCAAGCCGCTTGAAGTTGTTCATGATATCCAGCTCCAGGCGCTCCAGCCTTGGTTTAGCAAGCCGGATGGAATCCGCCTGAATGCCGAAGGTGAGGAATTTGGTTCTTACCAGCCCGTTGTTGCCTTTGGCAAGCTGGTCTTGCAGCATCTTCGCGTATTCCTCACGGATTTCGTTGAAATCATCATCCTGGGAGGGAATGCGGATGCTTTGCTCAAATGTTTCCCCGTCAGCGGTCAGGTTCAGGAAGGATAGCTGCAAATAGATGGAGCTGTCGAAGTAGTTCAGGAAGTCACACCAACCGTCGAAGATAGCGGTTTTATCCTCGTTTTGCGCCAGGAGGTAATTGATATCCTGATATTGCACGGTTTTGGTGTAGAGGGAACCGTCCGCCACGCAGATGCCGTCCGGCCAGATGCGGTCGTATGGGATGGTAGCTTGGGCCGTGGCAGGTTGCTTACCGCGCTTTTTCGCCCGTTCCATGACGATCTTGATTTGCTTTCGTTCCCTACGACTGAGCTTTCGCCGTGTCTTTTTTGACAATACGCCGCACCTCCTTTTCCACCCGCTCCTGCCGCATGAGGGCGGCATATAGGTTGTTGGTCTGGTAGGGGCGCTGCTTGGGACGGATGAATAGTGTCTGGGCGACGTTGCGCAGCACCTGTTCCAGTGGTTGGCCGTTGCGCTCATACATGGCGAACAGGAAAAACGGAAGCATGGCGATCATCATGACAACGGCGGCGGTGGTGGTTCCGGCGCTCCCCCGGAGCAAAAAGAATAGAGGTACGCCGATGAGCGCGCCGCCACCGAAGCAGATGAGCTGCCTTTTGGTGAGGTTGAACATTACCTTGGACTTGACTTTCGTTAGGTCTTTGGGTACGGGTACGTAGGCCAATAGATACCTCCTTTCATTTTTGGGGTTAAAAAAAGCACCTTGTTCAGGCGCTTACACCTTGGGTCAATGCGAGTTGAAGACTGTCTTGGCAAGACTTCCAGTTTTGAAGAGGGTAAAGCACAAAAGTACGGTATAGCCGATACACGTCCAGATAGCGGCGCTCACGTCAGCATCTACGGCGATGGAATGTACCAGCACCGCATAGATACCCACGCACACGATGATGAGAAACGCCTGAAACCCTAGCGCAAACAGCGACCGCAGGTAGTTCTGGCCCATTTGCCCCCAATCCTTGTTCATCATGGTTGCCATGGGAATCGGCGCGACAGAGGTGACCAGATAGACCTCTACCATACGTCCGTACACAATGACGAAGATGCAAATGGTCAGCGCCGACATCGTTAGTCCCACGAACAGGCTTTGAAACCATAAGCCCATCAGGGGGCCAAGCTCCATTGCCCTCAGTTTGGCGTCCAAATCGACAATCACCGCGTTAATATCAATGGATGTGTCGGTTATGA
>WRHG01000075.1 GCA_009783365.1 Clostridia bacterium
GATCCCGAGGACATCCAGGAGGTAGTCGAAGGCGCGTATCAGTATGTCTTTAAGCACTTAATGAATATGGATCTACAGCTTCCCCTGCCGCGACTTACCTGGCGTGACGCCATGGCCCGCTTTGGCAGCGATAAGCCGGACACCCGCTTCGGTATGGAGATCCATGATGTGGGAAGTACGGTCAAAGGCTGTGGCTTTCAAGTATTTGAAAGCGCGCTGGCAAAACAAGAAACCGTCTGCGCCATTTGCGCAGAGGGCGCCGCTGGAATGAGCCGCAAGGAAATAGACTCCTTGGGCGAGTTTGTAAAAACCTATCATGTGAAGGGTCTGGCTTGGGCCGTTGTGAACGAGGACGGAACGCTGCGGTCCAGCTTCGCGAAAGCCATGCAGGGAGATAGTATGGGGCAGTTACTGACAGCTGTGAATGCTCGTCCCGGAGACGCCGTTTTTGTGATCGCGGATCGTAAGAACGTGGCGCTGAGCGCTATGGGTCAGCTGCGGCTTCGTCTGGGTAAAGAACTGGGCCTGATCGACCCGAAGCGGTACCAACTGCTCTGGGTGACCGAATTTCCTTTGTTGGAGTGGGATGAGGAATCCGGACGTTTCACGGCTATGCACCATCCATTTACCAACGTGATGGATGAAGATGTGGCGCTGATGGAGTTTGAACCCGGCGCCGTGCGAGCCAAAGCCTATGACCTGGTAGTAAACGGCCTGGAGATGGGCAGCGGCTCCATCCGTATCCACCAAAGAGACATGCAGGAGAAGATGTTTGCCCTGCTGGGTTTTTCAAAGGAAGAGGCTTGGGCCCGGTTTGGATTTTTGCTGGAGGCCTTTCAATATGGAACGCCGCCTCACGGTGGTTTTGCGTTCGGTATTGACCGGATGGTGATGATGCTCAACGGGGCGGAGAGCCTGCGGGAGGTTATTGCGTTTCCCAAGATCCAAAACGGAACATGTATGATGATGGAAACGCCGGCAGCCGTGCATCAAGAACAGCTGGAGCAGCTTCGGATTCGTATGGAGCTTGAAGAGCCCGGTTGTCAGAAGGAGTGAAATCTGCTATACTGAGGGCAAGAATCCGGGACTTGTATCCCTGTTTCCCCGGATGGTGTTTTGAACCATAGGAGGTGCGAGTCCCATGGCTGCCAAGAAAAGCAATTTGCCGCTTAGCCTGGAGCAGGATCAGGATACCACGGGAACCATCACCTACGCCAATGAGGTGATCGCGGTGATTTCCGGCGTCGCCGCCAACGAGGTGGAAGGGATTGCCGGTATGTGCTCAAGCGGCGGTATTTCGGATGTTTTTACGCGCTATAAGTACATCACCAAGGGCGTAAAGGTGGAGATCGGCTCTGAGGAAACGTCCGTTGATTTATATGTGATCGTGGAATATGGCACGCCCATCCAGACGGCGGCTCAAAACGTCCAAGAGAATGTCCGCAAGGCGATTGAGACCATGACGGGGCTCCATGTTGTGCGAATTGACGTCCATGTACAAGGGGTCAGCTTTGAAAAAGAAACAAAGGATACGCTGGCAGGTTTAGAAAGCGCCGCCATTGAAGAGCCTTGCGAGGCGAAGATTGAAGAAACCATAGAATCCGCCGACATGTCGCAAACCGAGGGAAACACGAAAGAGCAGGAGAACGATCCGCCTCCTCTGGATTTGGAAGCCGCCGAAGAAGAAACGGAGCGCGCGATGAAGGATATGCAGGAAGGATAGTTCAAACGGCAGTTCACGACACAGTGCGCGGGAATTGGTTTTTCGAACCGGTACCCTAGGGGAAATCTCCAAGGAGGCGATGGGAATGACCTTCAAGTTTTATGAACGGTTTTTTGCAGCCGTCGCGGGGCTCATCCTGCTCTTTCTCGGCGTATGCGTGTTGATTCTTGGACTTGGGATATTTCCATTCTCTTTGGACAGTACTGTCCAAAGCTTTTTACTGGGAGACTTTGTGCCCTGGCAGCGTATTGTGGTGGTGAGTACCGGCTTGATAGCCTGTGCCTTAGGAATGCACGGCATCTCACTTTTGTTCAGGCGGTACAGGGATCAAGGGTTTATTATGCAGCATACGGAGCATGGAAATGTGAGCATTTCCATGCACGCGATGGAGACCATGGTTAAAAAATGCGTAGACACCCACGAAGAGCTTAAAACTGCCCATACGAAGATCCACCGTAGCAGGGAAGGCGTCGTGGTGGACATGAGAATTATTTTGGCGAACGGGTCAAATATACCATTAACGGTGAACGCCCTGCAAAAGCAAATCAAACATTACATCACATCCTGCTCCGGCGTGGACGTGAAGGAAGTGCGTGTTATGGTGGAAATGGGCAGCCATTCCTCCAAAAACGCGGAGATGATAACGCCGGAGATGGCAGCCGCTGAGGCCAGCGGCAACATTACCTCCTTCACAGAGGCGGGGCAGCAGGCAAGCCCAGACCGCGAGGCTATCGGTGAAAAGGAACCGATCCATCAGAGGCTTTTTAAGCATGAAGGAATGCCAAGTGTTTTGCCAAAGCCTCCGGTCGAAATATTGGACAGGACGTCGGTTTTCGAGGAATCCGCCGGGATAGAGACGGCTGTGGCGGAGGCGGGAGAGATTGAAACGGAAGAGCAGGCACAGGCAGAGGATCCTCCGGATGCTCACAATTTGGATCAAGAGGATGTGTGGGATAGCGGCGAAAAGGAGAATGGCTGATGGAAGAGGGTAAAGGGTTCTGGAAAAACTGTTTTCGCATCGGAACGCCTCAATGCGGCGTGCTGATGGGCATGTTGGGTATTGGGCTTGCATTTTTGTTTCTTTTTCTTGGATTCTGGAAAACGCTGATGGTGGCGGCTTTTTTTGCGGCCGGATATGTTCTTGGATCCAACAGTAACAAGATTGTTCATATCAAAGCTTGGATTAATAAGCTTTTTCCACCCAAGGGGGAGTAACCGTCTTAAACGTTAATGGAAATGGAGTGTTCTGATGGGGCGTTCAATGGCCAGGCAGGCTGCCATGCAACTGTTGTATGGGCAGCTTTCGGGCGGCGAAGCCAGCGACGAATCACTCGAATTAGCTTATGAACAGCTATCCACTGCGAGCAGGAACACGCCGGCCGCGATTCATCCCACCCCGGAGGAAAGGCGCTATATCAGGGATATCCTTGAGGGTGTGCAGACCCATATGGAAGAACTGGACGGCGTGATTCAGAAGCATAGCAGCGGGGATTGGGCTTTGTCCAGGGTGTCCTATGTGGATCTGAGTATATTGCGCCTCTGCGCGTACGAACTATTCTATCGCGAGGATATACCAAATAACGTTTCCATAAGTGAGGCCATGGAATTGGCGGAGTGTTACAGCGAGCCGAAAAGCAGCCGCTATATCAATGGAGTGCTTGGAGCCATCAATCGTAGCAGGCAGGATGTATCAATTTGAAGGACACCGAGGTATCCCGCCGGTGTCTTTCGCTGAAAGGCAGATTGATGCCATGGAGGGTGTGCTGGGCTTTGACACCAGTTGTTACACTACTTCTATCGCGGCGGCAAGCCGGGACGGCAGCATCCTCTGCTCCGAGCGTATTGTACTGCCTGTGGAAGACGGAAAGCGCGGTCTCCGTCAAAACGAGGCTGTTTTTGCGCATGTAAGGCAACTTCCCATCGTCATGACGAGGCTGGAAGCAGTAGGGAGGGAGATTCGAATTTGCGCGATAGCGGCTGCGTCCGGGCCAAAGGATGATGAAGAGAGCTATATGCCGGTTTTTATTGTGGGGCTTTGTTTTGCCCAGGCTATGGCGAGCGCGATGCGGATTCCGCTTTACAAATTTTCGCATCAGCAGGGGCATATTGCGGCGGGACAAATTGACAACACTTTGACGGATGGAGCTTTTATTGCGTTGCACTTGAGCGGAGGAACCACAGAGATGCTGCTCTGCGACCGGGACGCGCCGCGTTTGCTGGGCGGAACGATGGATTTGCATGCCGGGCAGTTGATGGATCGTGTGGGTGTTGCGATGGGACTGCCCTTTCCAGCCGGACCTGCCATGGAAAGGCTTGCCGCGGGATGTAGGGTGCCTTCACAGGCTCTTTTGCCCGTCAGCCTGACGGGAGGGGATTTGCGCTGCCATCTCTCCGGCGCGGAGGCGAAGTGTCTGCGATGGGTTCAAAGCGGAGAATTGTCCCCGGAGAAGATCGCCCTTGAAGTTTTTGATTTTTTGGCGCGGACGATCACGAGGCTTCTAGCGGCAGGATGCCGAGAGACCCGGCTACGTCAGGCCCTGATTGTGGGTGGCGTCGCATCCGCCGATCTCCTTCGCCGGTTGGTGGCGGAAAGAATGGCAAAGCACCGGTTGGGCCGTGAAGTGCGGGTTGTTTTTGGCAAGGCGAAATACAGCGGTGATAACGGGGCGGGAATCGCCCGGCTGGGCGTTTACAAACATTGGGGAATATCATAAATATGTAGCCAAGGAGGAGAACATGACCGCAACGCTGTTGGATGGAAAGATCATCGCCCAAGAGGTGGAAAGCCATGTGTTGGGAAGAGTGGGAGCGCTGAAAGCGAAAGGCTGTACCCCAGGGCTCCTGGTGCTATTGATCGGGGAGGATCCCGCCAGCCAAACCTATGTGGGCAACAAGGAAAAAGCATGTGAACGCCTGGGTATTGCCTCAAAGACCCTGCGCTTTCCGGAGGGCATTACCCAGGAAGCGCTGGAGAGCATAATTCTCGAGGCGAATCAGGATCCGGCCGTTCATGGGATCCTGGTGCAGTTGCCCCTCCCACAGGGGCTTGATGGAAATAAGGCCTTGGACCTTATCCTCCCGGAGAAAGACGTGGATGGTTTTCATAATATCAATGCGGGGAAGACGATGCGGGGAGAAGACGGCGTAGTGGCCTGCACCCCAAAAGGAGCCCTGTACATGCTAAAAAGCGCCGGAATTCCTATTTCCGGCAAGGAGGCCGTGGTGGTAGGCCGCAGCAATATCGTGGGTAAACCTATGGCGCTGCTGCTGATGCAGGAGAACGCCACGGTGACGGTTTGCCATAGCCGTACGGCGAATTTACCGGAGCATACCCGAAGAGCGGACATTTTGGTGGCGGCTATCGGCAGGGCGAAGTTCATCACCGGAGATATGGTGAAGGACGGCGCTGTGGTAGTGGACGTGGGCGTAAACCGGGTAGACGGCAAGCTCTGTGGGGATGTGGATTTTGAAGCGGTTTGCCAAAAAGCGAGCTATATCACGCCGGTGCCTGGTGGCGTGGGCAAAATGACCATCGCCATGCTGATGGAGAATACGGTGGCGGCGGCGGAAAAAGCGTGGCAAAGATCGTGAGCCGAGGGCCACTGACCCTTACGGTATCTGAACTGAACGAATACGTTCGCCGGAGCCTTGCCGGCGACCCTATGCTGCATGGTATTAGCTTGCGCGGTGAAATCAGCAATATGAAGCGCCATATTTCCGGTCATTGGTACTTTACTTTGAAAGATGCGCAGAGTGCCGTCAACTGCGCCATGTTTCGCCAAGCGGCCCTTACGGCGCCCTTTATTCCAAGGGACGGTCAGCAAGTTCGCCTGTTTGGCAGCGCCGGGCTGTATACCAAGACGGGCCAGTACCAGTTTTATGTGGACGCAATGGAGCGTGATGGAGTCGGGGAAATGTACGCCCGCTTTGAAGAGTTGAAACAAAGGTTGACGCGGGAAGGGATCTTCGATCCGGCGTTGAAAAAACCCATTCCGCTGCTGCCAAGAGGAGTGGGCATCGTTACCAGCAAGACGGGCTCAGTAATCCACGATATGGCGCGGGTATCCTGGCGCCGTAATCCGGGAATGCCGCTTTTTTTATGCCCCGTGAAGGTACAGGGAACGGGGGCGGCGGCGGAGGTCGCTGAAGGAATTGCTACGATGGAGCGATTTGAAGGCGTGGATGTGATTATCGTAGGCCGAGGTGGCGGCAGCACAGAGGATTTGTGGGCTTTTAACGAAGAAGAGGTGGCGCGGGCTATCTTTGCTTGCGGAAAGCCAATCATCAGCGCGGTAGGCCATGAGACGGACGTGACCCTTGCGGATTTTGCGGCGGATTTACGTGCGCCCACGCCCTCGGCAGCGGCGGAACTGGCGGTACAACCCCGGAAAGAATTGCTTGGTGAGGTTTTTCATCGATTCTTGAAACTGGAGAGGGCTTTTCAGCTTAAAATCAAAGAAATGCAAATAATTCTTTCCAGCCTGGACCAGCGGTTGACGGAGCAAGATCCGGAAAGACAACGGCAATTGCTATGGGCGCGGGTTCAGCAGGCCGATGGGCGGCTGCATTCCTGCACGGTTGGCATGGCGGCGGAGAAAGCCCATGCCCTGGCTCAGTGTGAAATTCGGTTGAGGGCTGCAGGCCCCATGGCTACCATTGCCCGAGGCTATACCATGGTGCTGAAGGACGGCAGCCTTACGCGGTCCGTGGATCAGGTAAGGCCGGGAGACAGCATACGGATACTGATGCAGGATGGGGAAGTTACCGCCGGTGTCACCGAGGTGAGAAAGGGGGAACCGCAATGGCGGGTAAAGTGACCAAGCCGAATGAAGTCCCTTTTGAGGAAAGGCTTGAGCAGTTGGAAAACATAGCCGGTAAGATGGAGCAGGGAAACCTGCCCCTCCACGAGTTGGTGGCGGCCTACGAGGAAGGTGCAAAGTTGGCCGCGGGACTGCGGGAGGAGTTGGACCGTGTTCAAGCGCGGATGATGGAGATTAAGCTGACTCAAGGCGAAAGACCGGAACCCTCCGACGCGATAGACCAAGCGTCCGTGCTGGACTCCGCAGAGTTGGAGGAGTAAAGATGGTACAGCGTTACGAGGTATTTCGCCGTGCGGTGGAAGATGAGCTTCAACGTCTGCCGCTGCTTGGTATAAAGGGAGAGGAAGCTGCGAATGCGCCTTCCGAGCCTCCTGGGGAGGGCGAAGTCCCGGAACCCTTGCGCAGCGCCATGGGTTATAGCCTGCGGCTGCCGGGCAAACGGCTTCGCCCGGTGCTTTTGCTGGCTTCCTACGCCATACTTCAGGAGGATTGGCGGATCTGCCTGCCCTTTGCCTGCGCCGTGGAAATGATCCACGCGTATTCCTTGGTACATGACGATCTGCCTGCCCTGGATGACGATGAGTACCGGCGCGGGAAGCCGACAAATCATAAGATTTTTGGAGAGAATTTTGCCATTTTGGCGGGGGACGGTTTGCTGTCCATGGCGTTCGAAACCATGCTGTCCGCGCCCCTTTGCGGAGAAAGGCCGGCGAAAGCGTTGGCGGCAATGAGAGAAATCGCATTCCGGGCAGGGGTACGGGGCATGGTCGCCGGTCAAACGCTGGATGTGGCGCTGGAGGGCGCTCAACCGCGGCAGGATATGGTGGAATATATTCACAAGCACAAAACAGCGGATTTACTAACGGCTTCCGTGCTGGCGGGCTTGCTATTGGCGGGCGCCAACCTGCCTCAGTTGACGGCGGGACAGGCTTATGGCGAGAATTTAGGACTCGCGTTTCAAATGGTGGACGACTTGTTGGATGTCGAGGGGAACGCGGCCATCATGGGAAAGCAAACCGGGATGGACGCCAAACGCGGAAAAATGACCTGGCCTGCGCTTTTCGGGGAGGAACAAACCCGCAGGGACGCCGGCCAGGCCGCGGCGCGCGCCATGGAAGCGCTGAGCGCCTTTGGCGCTTGCGCCGAGGTGGAATTCCTGCGCAATCTTGCGCAAGATACCCTTGTACGAGTGAAATGAATGTTGTATGATATGGGGGCACAGTAGGTCTTAGCGATAAGGGGGCTTGATCATGGCGATGGATCACTTTATGGAAGAAGTTGTGATAAAACGGCAGAGAGGGCTCCAGGACAGCCTATACTATGGCTCGATGGTTACCATGATCCTTTCAGCCATCATTGGCTTTTCCTTTCTTTCCTCCCTGCTGATGGGTTTTAGCTTCGAGGGGCTGCTGCTTACGGTGTTTTTCATCGGTACCGCCGTGCTCCTGTTTCTGCGCAAGGACCGCATCCGTACTGAGTATGAGTACACTTTTACCAATGGGGACTTGGATTTTGCGCAGGTATACAATAACCAAAAACGGAAGAACCTGGGGACCATGCGGGTAAAGAATGTGGAGGCTTTTGGTCCGGTGGCCAGTGAAGGCTTTCGCAGACTCGTTAACATGCCTGAGCTTGTACGCAAAAATTGGTTTTTAAACCGGGGCGCTGAACTCTATTACTTTTACTATCAAAAGGAGGGTAAAAAGACGATGATCGTTTTGGAGCCTTCCCAG
>WRHG01000076.1 GCA_009783365.1 Clostridia bacterium
TCATGGTTCCTGGGTTATTGTACCTTCCGGCGATGAACCCGTCCATGCCGCCGTCCATCACGTCGCTTCTGAATCGTTACCAAAAGATATACCACTCAAACGGCGGAACATCATAGATCAGCACGTAGTACGCCTCTTCCGCGCCAGAGTACTCCTCCATCCCTAGGAAGTGTTCGCCGCCGAAGTAGTCGCTGCCATACTCCGACAGCATAGCGTACTCGCCCTCCGAAAGGAGCAGGAAATATCGCTCCTGTCCCTCTTGCGCCTCATACCATGCGATATTGCTTTGATAAGGGGAGGGGTACACTCCGTATGAATCGATGGACACATGACGCGTCTTGACCGCAGAATCGGAAAGAACGGTGATGTTATTCGCCCTCCAATAGGAGGCAAAGCCATAGGTTAAGTCACGCTCCTTTAAAAAATCCACGAGTTGGTATTGTTCGGAATTGCCATATTCCTCCTTTTCCGTTGGCAGCGAAGCGACCCGTTGGAACGAGAGGCAACCTGCGGCAAGAAGCACAGCAAGCGGTATGGCCGCAATCCGCCTCCAAGGAAATGCGCTGAACAGCCAAAAAATCAAATAGACCGCCATAAGAAGGGACGTTGCAACAAGGGGTGTTATGCGCCAGTTCGCGTAGCTGAGGTCCCCGCAAATAAAGCCGACGAGTATGACGGCGGTTGCAATCCAATGAAACCATATCAGGAGCCTGCCGCCACGCTGTGTGATCTTCGGGTATTGGGCCGTCAGTACGATGGGGGCGGCCAGGAGTGTGATGGCAAAAAGGAGATAAAGCAGCGCGTTAACGCCTTCCATGGATGAAAAGCTTTGCCCTGTAATTATTACGCCAAGCAATGTCGCCCAATGAGAGAAAAAGAGCGTAATATGCTCGCCCCAGGCTTCGGGGGGTGAAAAATTGAGGTAACTGTCCGCATATCCTGCTGTTTCATCCCCGATGATCGCATTGCCTGCAAAGTATCCGAGAACGATCCCTACTGCGGCGGAAAGCAAAACCAGGATGAAGGCGGTTTTTTCACCGGCGGAGGGTTTTGCTAAAAAAAACATGCGTTCACAAAGAAGTGCCCCGATTGCGGGTATACAAAAAATGCTGATAATTGTAAATTGATTGGCCGCGCTTATCGCAAACCAAATTACAATAAGGAGACAATACGTTGCTGCTTTCAGGCGGGACGGAGGATTGTCCTTGATAAACCGGAGGGCGCGAATCAGCAGGCCAAGGCCCCAGAGAGCAAAAAAGATGCCTTGGCTGTAATAGATAATATGGCCAAAGAACATCTCCCGTGTTTTTTCGCTTGAACATAGCAGGATGAGTATCAACCCGGAAGCGATGTTGCTGTAGATGCCCGGAAGAGGAATGCTTTTCAGCAGAAACAGCAGGCCGGAAGAGAATAATAACAGGAACAAGAACATGCCCCAAAGGTGCGCCGTCATGGTGACTCCGAAAATAGCAACAAAAGGGACCATCAGCCAATAACCGCTCAATGGGAGAAAACAGGCGTATTCGAAATCAGGGTTTATAATCGTCTTTCCGTCGTAGGAGGCCTGCGCCCACATCAGGGTATCGGTGGTGTCGGAATGGAACTCACCCCGGGAAGGCATCCAAATATAATAGCTGACACAGCTTATCGCCAGTAATAGAAAGAGGAATGACAAGATGGATGCAACGGAAATCGTATAGCTTCCTTTTCTTAACGATTTTTTGAGCATATGGTCCCCTCCTGTATACTGGCGGGAATGGAGAGGAACGGACCGTTTTACTGCATCTTCAAGTACGCGGTTATAAACCCGTCGATGCTGCCGTCCATCACGTCGCCAACGTTTCCCGTTTCAAAGCCGGTGCGGTGATCCTTCACCATGGTGTAGGGCTGGAAGACATAGCTGCGGATCTGGCTGCCCCATTCGATCTTCTTCATTTCACCTTTAATGTCTGCCATCTGCTCTTCCTTTTCCCGCTCGCGAAGTTCCAAAATGCGGCTCTTGAGGATGCGCAGGCACATCTCCCGGTTCTGAATCTGGCTGCGTTCATTTTGGCACTGCGCCACGATGCCTGTGGGAATATGGGTCATGCGCACGGCGCTGTCCGTTCGGTTGACGTGCTGGCCTCCCGCGCCCCCGGCCCGGTAGGTGTCGATCCGCACCTCCTCCATGTTCACCTCAAAGCCCGTGTCGTCTTCCATAATGGGGGATACGTCCAGGGAGGCAAAAGAGGTGTGGCGGCGCGCGTTGCTGTCAAAGGGCGAGATGCGCACCAGCCGGTGCACGCCTTTTTCACTGCGAAGGAAGCCGTAGGCGTTTTCCCCTTCCACCTGAAAGGTGACGGATTTTATACCCGCTTCGTCCCCATCCAGCAGATCCAGCAAAGACACCTTGTAGCCGCGGCGTTCGCTATAGCGGGTATACATGCGGTAGAGCATATCGGTCCAGTCCTGGGCTTCGGTGCCGCCCGCTCCCGCGTGGAGGGAAAGCACCGCGTCGCAGCCGTCGTAGGTCCCGCGCATGAGTGTTTCCAACTGAAGGGCGTCCGCGTCCTGGGAAAGGGACAGAAGTTCCCCTTCGCACTCGGCGGCGATGTCTGGATCCTCCTCTTCGCTGAGTAGCGCCAGCATGGCCTCCACGTCGTCGGCCCGCCGGCTCAGCTTTTGCACATGCTGTATTTTTCCCTCCAAGGAGGCTACTTTTTGATTGACGGAGGTGGAGCGCGCCAGGTCGTTCCAAAATTCGGGCGCGTTCATCTCCTCCTTGAGTTCGGCAAGCTCTTCCTGCATGCGGGCCAGGTTAAAGTGCATCCCCTGCCTTTACAATGGCTTCACGCAGGCGTTCAAGATCTTGTCGAAATCGGTCCTGGTCAATCATCGTATCACATCCTTCACATCGCAACAAAGCGTCAGCGCGCTCCGCAGCAATGCTTGTATTTCTTGCCGCTTCCGCAGGGGCAGGGCTGGTTCCGACCTGCCGCGCCGGGTATGGACTTATTGGTGGGCGCGCCGCCGCCGGCTGAGCCCGGGGATCCTTTCTCATCGGCTGAGACGGCGGGTCCTGCGGCCCCTTTCGTACCGGCCAGCCCAGCTGCCGTCTTATTCATATCCACAGCCTGACGGCGCTCGGGAACCCGCTCCACACGGCTCTGGTACAGGCGGCGGACGGTTTCCTCCCGGATGAAGTGCACCATGTCGTTAAACATATCGTAACTTTCCAGCCGGTATTCCTGCACAGGGTCCCGCTGCCCGTAGGCGCGCAGGCCGATGCCGTCCCGAAGGTTGTCCATATCGTCGATGTGGTTCATCCAGTGATGGTCAATGGCATTGAGGAGGATAACCCGCTCAAACTCCCGCATATCCACGCCAATGCCCGTAAGCAGTTTTTCCCGTTCCTGGTAAAAAGCCTCCGCGTCCTGAAGGAGCAGGGCGGTAAACTCGTCCGCTTCGTCCATGGTTTCGATGTCCCCGGCATGGCTGGCCACAGTTCCCGTATGGAGGCACAGAGCCTCCAGATAGTCCGCCGCGTCCTTCAGGTTCCAATCCATGCTGCCATCGCCGGTAAAGTTGCGCTCTCCCGTGGATTCGACCAGGCTTTTCACCATGGACAGGATGTTTTCCCGGACATCCTGCCCTGTCAAGATATCCTTGCGCTGACCGTAGATCAGTTCCCGCTGTTTGTTCATCACGTCATCAAATTTCAGGACGGATTTGCGGATATCGTAATTATGGCTTTCGATGCGGCGCTGGGCGGACTCGATTTGCCGGGTGAGCATACCCGCCTCCAGGGCCTGGTCATCTGTGAGGCCCAGGCGTTCAATCATGGGCGTGATACGTTCGCTGCCGAAGAGGCGCATTACATCGTCCTCCAGGCTGATGAAAAACTGGGTGCTGCCCGGGTCCCCCTGACGGCCTGCCCGGCCTCGCAGCTGGTTGTCGATGCGGCGGCTTTCGTGCCGCTCCGTGCCGATGATGTGCAGGCCGCCTACGGCCATCACCCGCTCATGCTCCTCGTCGGTTTCCGTTCTGAACTTTTGGTACAGGTCCCGGTAGGTCTTGCGGGCGTCCATCACAATTTGGTCCACGTCCTCGCTGTGGCCGGTGGCGTCCTCAATGACCTGCGGGTCGTAGCCGTCCTGGCGCATTGCGCGCCGGGCCAGAAAATCCGGGTTGCCGCCAAGCAGGATGTCGGTGCCGCGGCCCGCCATGTTGGTGGCGATGGTCACGGCGCCCACATGGCCCGCCTGGGCTACAATTTCCGCTTCCTTCTGGTGGTTTTTGGCGTTTAATACCTCATGGGGGATGCCTCTCAGGTCAATGAGGCGGGATAGCATTTCGCTGGTCTCCACGTTAACGGTGCCCACCAGCAAGGGCTGGCCTGTTTTATGCCGGGTTACGATTTCCTCCACAACGGCGTTGAACTTGCCCTTCCTGCCTTTATAAACCACGTCGTTGAGATCCGTACGGATCATGGGCATATTGGTGGGAATCTGCACCACGTCCAGGTTGTATATACCCTGGAACTCCTCTTCTTCCGTTTTGGCGGTACCCGTCATGCCGCTGATCTTCTTATACATGCGGAAGTAGTTCTGGAATGTAATGGTTGCCAGTGTCTTGCTTTCCCGCTCCACTTTTACGCGTTCCTTGGCCTCAATGGCTTGGTGCAGCCCGTCGCTGTAGCGCCGGCCCACCATCAGGCGCCCGGTGAACTCGTCCACGATGATGACTTCGCCGTTTTGCACCACATAGTCCACATCGCGCTTCATCATGGCGTGGGCTTTAAGGGCTTGTAAAATATGGTGATAAAGCTCGTTGTTTTCAATATCGGCGATGTTTTCTACCTTAAAAGCGTTCTGCGCCTTTGTGATGCCGGCGTCCGTCAAGGTTACGGCCTTTTCCTTCTCGGCGACGGTGTAATCCGCCTCGTTGCGCAGGCGGGAGACGAACTGGTCCGCCCGCTGATACATGTCGGTGGACTTTTCCCCCTGGCCGGAGATGATCAGCGGCGTGCGCGCCTCGTCGATGAGGATGGAGTCCACCTCGTCTACGATGGCATACACATGCCCGCGCTGCACCATGTCCTTGCCGTAGATCACCATGTTGTCCCGCAGGTAGTCAAAGCCCATTTCGTTGTTGGTGCCGTAGGTGATGTCGCAGGCGTAAGCCATACGGCGTTGGGCGTTGTCCATATCGTGGATAATAAGGCCCACGCTGAGCCCCAGGAATTTGTAGATCTTGCCCATCCACTCGCTGTCGCGCTTGGCCAGGTAATCGTTAACGGTGACGATGTGTACCCCCTCGCCGGTTAAGGCGTTCAGGTAGGCCGGCAAGGTCGCAACCAGCGTCTTTCCCTCGCCGGTTTTCATCTCCGCAATGCGCCCCTGGTGCAGGCAAATACCGCCCAGCACCTGTACCGGATAAGGCCGCATCCCTACGCTTCTTTCCGCGGCTTCCCGGCAGGCCGCGAATGCGTCGGGCAGAATATCCTCAAGGGTTTCGCCGGCGGCCAGGCGGGCTTTTAACGCGGGGGTTTTCTCCCGAAGCTGGGCGTCGGAGAGCTGTTTATACTCGTCCGCCCGGTCCAGCACCAGATCCGCGATCTTAACCAGCCGCTTCACTTCCGTCTCGTTGCTCTGCCCAAATACTCTCTTTGCGATATCGATCAATGACAATACGGTCGTCTCCTTCGTCGGTTTATCTCCGGGGAGCGGCGGGGATTCCCGCCGGGGCAAGAACCATTTATATTGTAACATTATCTATATTCTTTGTCGAGATACTTATGGGCGGCGGCTGAGCGTATGAGGAAACTCGGGCCGCCGCTTTCATTGACACCCGCCCGTCCTGATGATAAGATAAGCTGAAACCGCAGGATCGGGAAAAAGGAGAGAGATTATGACAGTTACAAAGGATATGTCCATCGGGCAGGTGCTTACAATCAACCAGGATACGGCGAGCGTTTTCATGGATTTCGGCATGCACTGCCTGGGCTGTCCCCATGCCACCGCGGAATCCATCCAGGATGCATGCGCGGTTCACGGGTCAGATCCGGATGCGTTGGTGGAGAAGCTGAACGCTTTTTTGCAGGATAACGTCTGATTTTACCTTGTCGGGGAACCATTTGGAAACCGCAGGGTATGGGGACGCATGTGGAAAGCAGGTGCCTATGAAGCTGGAATCCGCGCAGGAGGCCCTCTTTGTGGCCTTGGAAATGGAGCGCCGCGCGCTGACCATTTACCAAAGGGCGCTGCTCCTGCTGGAGGGGCAGGGCCGCGGGAGCAGTCCGCTGTACGCCGCCATGCTGCGGATGCTTGAAGACGAGCGGCGACACCTAAAGCGATTTCAAAAATTGTATGAGGGTTTGGATGAGCCTCGGGAGCGGAAACTCATTCTGTCGGCTGTGGCGGGGGGCCTGCTGTTTGAGGGCGGGCTGATGGAAGCCGCCCGGGAGGGGATTCTCCAGGATGTGCCCAGCATGCTTGCTTACGCCATCCAGGAGGAAGAAAAGGCTGCCCATGCCTATCAAGACTTCGCCCGGCAATGCCGGGACGGAGAAACCCGGGCTGCCTTGGAAGCAATCGCCCGGGAAGAGTTGCAGCACCGGCAGGAGTTGGAATCCAAAACCGGCGCCCTGCTGGAGGAACCGCCGCCGGACAACGCATCCGCTTCGGCCGGGCTCATCAGCAAGGCGTCTTTGTTCCGTTTTTCCCGGCCCATCGGGCTCCAAAAACCTTTAAAACCGCTTATGCTGGCCCTTGGAGGCCTGCTGGCGGCGCTGGTGTTCATAGCCACTGTGTTCCTGAACCTGCCCGTTCCCATGAGTCAGGGGTATGTGCACCTGGGAGACGGGTTCATCTTGCTGGGTACGGCGCTGCTTTCATACGCGGCGATACCGGCAGCCGCTCTGGGCAGTCTGTTGGCGGATTTACTGCTGGGATTCGCGCCCTATGCCTTGCCTACGTTTTTCATCAAAGGCGGCATGGCGGCCATCGCCCTGCTGGCCGCCGGGGCTAAGCCTGTTTGGCTGCGGGCTGTGATATGGATGATGGCTGAAGGATTCATGGCAGTCGGATACTTCCTTGCGGAATGGCTGGTGCTGGGCGTGGGCTTCGGAGGCGCTTGGGCCAATGTGCCCGGCAACGCGATACAGGGTATCGGCGGCGTGGTGGTGGCGCTGGCGCTCCTGCCCATATTGCGGCTGGCCAACCCTGATTGAATGCAGGGTTGGCGGGATGATGCGACAAACGCCGACAAGCAGAAAACAGCCTGCCCGGCCCGCCCTGCGAACTACGTAAAATCCTCCTCATGCCGCGTGAAGAAATCATGAAAAACCCGTACGTTTGCAAGTTCGGTCCAACGTTTAATATCTACGGGCCGTGCGTCCAAATCGTAAATCTTTGCACGCTCCATAGCCAGTAAAAAAGGAGAATGGGTTGAAATAATAAGCTGACAGCCCATATGCCGGACCGAGTCCTGTAAGTATTGGGCAAGTTCCATCTGCTTTACGGCCGAAAGGCTGTTCTCCGGTTCGTCCAGCAGATACAGCGCATCGCCGGCGATCTGCTGCTTGAAGTAAAAATCCGCGCTTTCGCCGTTGGATTGTTCCCGTACGTTGTCCATCACCTGCTCGCGGACAAATGCCGACTGGGTCTTGCGACGCGCGCTGTTTTGCTTTTTCAGCGCCGCATAATCCTCCAAAGACCGCACCCGCATGGCGGTATGTCTCGCAATATAGTGCTCATCAAACAGCATCTCCTTTTTGCGGTCGATGCCCTCGTTGAGGCTGCGAATGCCCAGCATAAAATCAAACACGTCGTCGCTGGTGATGATCCGGCTGTGCGGCGGCACGGCTTCCTGCGCGCGCACCCGGCACAGCTTGACATAGCTCTCGAAAAAGTTTGAGCGGTTATAGGGCGCCTCGCGGCCCACCTCAAGCGCCTCGGCGATGACGTTCAGGGCCGTGGTCTTGCCCGATCCGTTGCCTCCGGCAAAGACGGTGATCGGCCCGAAGTCTATCGCGTCGAAGCCGCGGTTTGACAACACGCGAAACGGGTAAAACGTGTCAAAGCACGTTTGCTTGACCCCCCATATGAAATCCGTTTCCGCTTCGTCCCCGGGGAACGCGAATTGCTTCAGATAAACCGCCATTACCCCGCCCCGCTTCCCGCGCATATCATATCATAAAGCGCGGCGGAATTGACAAAGTTTTGCCGTTCCTTCATCATAATTCGCAGTAATAAATTTAAACAAACGAAGGGA
>WRHG01000077.1 GCA_009783365.1 Clostridia bacterium
GGGCGTGATCGGGTCCGCCATCGCGGCCGGTATTCTGTTGAGCATGTTTGGCAACTGACGGGGATTCCCATTTAGCGGGCGGACAACGCCGAAAGGAGATCATCATGCCGAAGGTTGGAATAACGGATACCATTTTGCGTGACGCGCACCAAAGCCAGGCGGCGACGCGTATGCGAATTTCCCAAATGATACCGGCATTTGAGAGGCTGGACAGGGTGGGATATTTTTCCCTGGAATGCTGGGGGGGAGCAACTTTTGACAGCTGTCTTCGTTTTTTAAACGAGGACCCTTGGGAGCGGCTGCGCACCTTGCGCAAGGGTTTGCCCGGCACTAAGCTGCAAATGCTTCTCCGCGGACAAAATATCCTTGGGTATAAGCATTACAGTGACGATGTGGTGGATTTCTTCGTGAAGAAGACCATCGAAAATGGCTGCGATATCATCCGCTGCTTTGACGCCCTCAACGATCTCAGGAACATGGAAACCGCGGTCAAAGCAACCAGGAAGCACGGCGGAACGGCTGAAGTAGCCATGAGTTATACCATTTCCCCCGTGCATACGGAGGATTATTTCGTGAAGCTGGCTGCGGATATCGCGAAGATGGGCGCGGATATGATCTGCATCAAAGATATGGCCAACCTGCTATTGCCATACAGCGCCTATTCCCTGGTAAAGCGCCTGAAGGCTGAGACCGGCTTGCCCATCGTGCTGCACACCCACAACACCACCGGTACCGGTGATATGACCTATTTGAAGGCCATAGAAGCCGGCGTGGATGTTGTGGACACCGCCCTGTCGCCCCTGGCTAACGGCACGGCTCAGCCTGCCACCGAATCGCTGGTGGCGACCCTGCGGGGCACGGAATATGACACGGATCTGGATTTGGGGCTGTTGATTGAATTGGCAGGCTATTTTAGGGGCGTAGCCGCAGAATTGAACAAGGAGGGCTATCGCGATCCGGAGATGGTGCTCTCTGTGGACGCGAACACCCTGCTGTACCAGGTGCCCGGCGGCATGCTCAGCAACCTGATCAGCCAGCTTAAACAGGCGGACGCTATTGAAAAATACTACGAAGTGCTGGAGGAGGTGCTGCGGGTACGGGAGGATTTCGGATATCCGCCCTTGGTGACCCCTACCAGCCAGATCGTGGGAACTCAGGCCGTGATGAACGTGCTGGGCGGAGAGCGGTACAAGATGGCGAGCAAGGAGAGCAAAGGGCTCCTGCGTGGCGAATACGGCCGCCTTCCGGCGCCTGTCAATGAAGAGGTGCGCAAAAAGGTTATCGGTGACGAGAAGGTGATTACCGGACGCCCCGCAGACGACATTCCGCCGGAGTTGGAGAAGTATCGGCAGGAGATCCGCGAGTATTACCAGCAGGAAGAGGATGTGCTCAGTTACGCGCTGTTCCCCCAGGTGGCGCTTAAATACTTCCAATACCGGCAGGCCAAGCAATTGGGCGTGGATAGTACCATGCTTGACAGGTCGCAAAAGGTGATGCCGGTGTAGGGGCAATCCGCCCCTTAATGATTGCTGAAAACAATCAGCTTATCTTCCTCCGAAAGGGCCACGCGAATATTTGACTGATCACCCGCAAACAGTATCATTTCGCCATCGGGGCGGAAATAGCCCAGCACGACGGATCTATTGTCGTTGGGGGAGGAACGATAAACAGCCCTTATCAGATCGGCCGCGGTACAAGCTCCGGGCAGTTCGTTGAAAAAATCTGCCGCCTTTTTGATATACAGTTCTTTGGAAACCGCTTCTTCCATGTTCGGATCATCGTACGTTAATATATCGTTGTAAAAATGAAACAGGGAGTCTTTTTCGCCGATCTGCATGACAATTTTGCTGATGTAACGGTTGCTGATCACGATATTGTTTCTGCTGTAACTGCTAACGATGTCGAAATTTTTTGGATTCAATATCTCCACGACCATATCGATGCGACACGGGTCGAAGCCGGGAGTGTTCACTGACCGCCTGTGCAAGATATCCTGGACCAGAACAAGGTATGTCAGCGCGTTTGCGTCAAACTCCTCGTCGGGCGCTGTATCGTCTGACAGGATCATAATGCACCCTCCCTCGTTATGGGCGCCGATAAACTCGTCAATCACGCTGCAAATGAGATCTTTATTAAAA
Organism: Clostridia bacterium; assembly: GCA_009783365.1. The sequence goes on from WRHG01000077.1 coordinate 2,139, forward strand.
ATGTCAGCCGAGATTACTTTTGCAACATAGGGGTATTGTTTGTAATGATTCTGTTTCACCAAACTTTCTTCGTCATCGATCACGATGACGTCCAGCACTTCCGTACCGTCTTTTTTCTTCCATTCCTCACGGAAGGCGTCGAAGCCTCCCATAATCGCGGCGGTTTTGCTGTTGTGTCCCATCATAACGATATGCCTGTCCTTGATCATGAAATCAGGATTGAGCGAAACCCGGAGATCATGATTCCGAGCCGCAGGTTCTATGCCGCGGATGTACTGCTCGTCAGTTGACATATAATAACATTGATACTTGCCGTCGTCTCCGCGGACGGCGGTGAGGGGGATGGATTGAAGATGATGATCCAGATGTTCGGATACGAATTCCTCCTCTGAAAGGGAAGCTGCCGATACGGATTGAGTATAGAATGCCGCGCCCTTGTGTGAAAACAATGTGCTGTAAACGAGGTTTAGCTCCGGCATGATCGCGAATTGTGAAAAGATTTGCCCCAATATCCTGTTGACGGGTACGGGTATGATGTTATGCTTGCCCGCCTGCGCCTTATGCCCGATAATCGTATGGGCCAACGTGAGCGTCCAGTCGTCTTCGGCCTCGACGATCACCTTTTGGTTGTCTATGGACTCCTCTTCCGACGTCATTTGAACGATCTGGAGCATTGTTTTGATTGTGAGGCTATCGCCCTTTCCCGCATGGCCGAAGCGTCCTTTATGGCCGGAACGGTCAAGTATACTTGAGATATGGCTGCTTAGGATGATCACGCTTTTTGCAAACTGTATTGAAATGTCGCTGAGCTGCTTCGTGGACCAGGGATCTCCTTCCCGCACGATGATGGTCAGTTTATTCCGAAAGCTGTGTTTTAGTCTATAGAATCTGCGCCTAAAGAAGCGCATGTGCGCGCAGGCTTCCCGAACGGCGTCGTTTTCAGCATCCATTGTATCAGACAGACGTTCGTCTATATCGCTTAGCACACCATCCCTGTTGCCTGATACAAGGACGACGACCTTCTCCCTGGTGTTTTTATGAAGCATTTCATTAATGATTTCAGCCGCGCGCGTATTCCAGTTTAGAATAACGATATGGTTCGAGAGGTGGAGTTTACGGGAACCGGAATCCGCGTTCTCAATGAAGCTTGAGATCAACTCGGACATATAGCCGATGATCGCGCCGGTAAAAACAATCAGGCCAATTATGACGGCGGATACACAGCACAGTACATATACAACATTCGCCTGGCCGATGTTTTCCACCAAGTTTTCGACGCCGCCAACGCCTAAGATCATGGTGACCGTATGGTATACAGAGCCCCAAAACCCCCTGTTCTCTAAGGAAGGAGGAGCCAGCGACGAAATAACGAACCCCGCCGTGCCTATAATGACTACATTCGCAAACAATATACCCAGCAGAACCATGGCTCCAGGTGCTTTTACAATTTTGACGCTGATCCATTCACGTACTCTTTTCACAGGGCTGCCCCTCCTATCTGCCGGAATGTAAGTCATAACAACGCAGGATCTCCCCGAAGAACAGGGTGTGCATATCCCGGTCCGGATACCAGCGGGCCAGCATGGCTTCCGGTACAGTGCCTTCGTTTACGGCGGCCGAAGCGAACACCCGGCATTCAAAGTGCCGTTCGCATTCCGCCACAATGGGCGCGGACACATCCCAAGCCTGAACCGCGGTCAAGCCGTGCCCTTCAAACTTGGCCGTGTCCCTGCCGGAGACTGTGCCTGCGAACAGAAGTTCCCCGCTCATATCATGCAGGGGAACGCTGACCGTGAATTCCCCGCTCTTCTTCAAAAGCCCGAAAGTATATCGGCTGGTACGTACGGGCACATAGAATACGGGCCTGCCAAAAAAGCTGCCCATTCCGCCCCAGCCGATGGTCATGGTGTTGGGCTTATCCGGCTCCGCGCAGGTAGTCAGGAATAAACCGCCGTTGCCCATCCTTTCCAACGTTGCCTGCGCAATTTGTTCATAAGGGATTTCTATCCGTGTGGGTAAAGTCATGATACTGCCTCCATTCCGGATCGTTTGTTTGTGCTCTTCTTTGTCTTGTGTTTTTATGAAAAAGGTGTATGCTGTTCCTGCGTCATATACCTGATCCTATTATATCCGATATCGGACGTTTTGTGGAGGACCTTATGTATTATGATTGGACCGTTATTCTGCTGATACCCGGGATGCTGCTGGGCCTATGGGCCCAGTACAAGGTACAGTCCGCCTATAAAAAGTATCGAAAAACAGCCACCCGGCAAGGCGTGCCGGCTCAGCAGGTGGCTCGCGACATGCTGGACCGCTCCGGTTACGGCAATGTGTCCGTGAAGCCCGTCGGCGGTCAATTGACGGATCATTATGATCCGCGAAGCGGTACCCTCAGCCTGTCGGATGGGGTTTTCAACTCCGCGGATATCGCCGCCATCGGCATCGCGGCCCATGAATGCGGGCACGCCATGCAGCAGGGCAGCGGATACGGGCCGCTGAAACTCCGAAGCGCTTTTGTACCGGTGGTTAACATCGGTACCCGCCTGTACTTTCCTGTTTTTTTACTGGGCATCGTTTTCAGCTGGCAGCCGCTGGTGAGCATAGGCATCCTCTGTTTTGCCCTGACGCTGGTATTCTCACTGATTACCCTGCCCGTGGAGTTTGACGCCAGCCGCCGGGCCATAGCCGCCCTTTCCGAAGGCGGCTATGTCACCGAAGAGGAACTTGCAGGCGTGCGGAAGGTGCTCGGCGCAGCGGCGCTCACCTATGTGGCGGCGGCGATAAGCAGCCTGCTGCAGTTGCTCCGGCTTTTGACCATCGCACGGAGAAAGAATTGATCGCAGGCCGCACTATGGAAAGGCATGAAAAGGTAGGTTTTCGGGTATCTGTCAGGGAACTGGTGGAATTTTCCTATTTTCCGGAGGACATTCTGCCTTCGACAGGCGACATGGAGGAGCTTTGGATAGGCGCCAAAGCCCATCAGGCCAGGCAGAAACAGCTGGACGGTGAGACGGAGAAAGCTCTTCGGCAGCGGTTTTGCTGCCTGGGGGAGCCGGTAACCCTCTATGGCCGCATGGATGCCTTTACGCAGGGCGCGGACCCGCTGGTGGAGGAGATGAAACTCTGCAGGCGGGAAAGCCTCCCCAAGGAAGTGATCCCCGGTCACCGGGCCCAGGCGCTTTGCTATGCCGCCATGGCGGCCGTGGAGCAGGGCGCGGCGGTAGCGCGCTTTCGCGTCACCTATATGGATGAGTTGGGGCAAGTGCGCATTGCTTTTGAAGAACGGCATTCCAGAGAGCGCTTGACGCTGGAACTTCATGGGATGCTTGTAGCATACATGGCTTATGCCATCGCGGAGCGAGACTACCGGAAAAGGAGGGACGCCACCTTGGCGGCACTGGTCTTTCCGTTTCCCCGCTATCGGGAAGGCCAGCGAGAAATGGCAGCCCAGGTATTTACAGCCATCTTGCGGAAAAGACGGCTATTTGCAAGTCTTCCCACGGGTACGGGCAAGAGCGCCGCGGTGCTGTTTCCCGCCCTCAAGGCGTTGGGAGAGGGCAGGACCGGAAAAATACTCTATTTGACAATGCGCACCACAGCCCGGCAAAGTCCCCTGAACACCCTGGAGCAGTTGCGAAGACAAGGGATGCATGCCCGTGTGATGACCCTCAGCGCCAAGGAGAAAATGTGCCCTGGTTATGCCAGATGCCACCCGACGGACTGCCCACGGGCACAAGGCCATTATCTGCGCCAGGGGACCGCTCTGGAGGAGTTCAGGGAGGCTATTGAGATTTGGACGGATGAGCGGATTTTGGAGGCTGCGGACAGGCACAGGATCTGTCCCTTCGAGTTGGGTTTGGCGATGGCTGAATTGGCGGATGTTGTGCTTTTGGATGCGAATTATGCTTTTGATCCCTTTGCTCAACTGAAGCGGCTTTTTCGGGAACGCCGGGACCTGACGATTTTAGCGGACGAGGCCCACCACTTAGCGGAGCGGATGCGGGAAAACCTGTCCGGCGAGATGGACAGCGCTGTTTTACAGGAGGAGAGGACGGCTTTTGGCAAGGTTGCCGGCCGGAAGCATCCATATTACAAGGCCCTGGGAAAGGCTGTGGATATCCTCAGAAGCCTTGAACTGGAAATTTCCGGGGATGAAGGTTCGGTGCGGGAGGATATGGCGCCTCCCGGCCAAGCTTCCTTGTCCGCAGAGAAGGAAGGGGTTCTGAAAACAGCATCGTCCCAGGTTGTGCAGGCAATCGAGGGCCTTGCTGAGGCTGTTTATGGATTGATGGCAAGCCCGGCCGGATACGGGCGGATGGAAAGCGCTTCAGCGATACTGCGCTTGTGTGGGGCATTTCTCTACGCTTCTGAGCATCTGGACGAGGATTACGCCATTCTGCTGAGAAAGAAGGGCAGAGAGCGGGTTTTGGAGCTTTACTGCCTGCTTCCAGCCAAGGAGATATGCCGGGTTACCAAGCGGATACGGGGGACGGTATTTTTCTCCGCTACAATGGCCCCGCTATCCGCCACAAAGCTGTTGCTGGGCGGAGAGGAGGAAGACGCCTGCTTTTCTTTGCCCTCCCCGTTTCCGCCGATGAATCTGACCGTGATTCGCAGACGGATCGACACCCGGTACACAGCCAGGGAGGAAACGGCGGAGTCCGTGGCAAAAAGCATTGTAGAAACCGCACTGTTAAGGCCGGGAAAATATATCGCATATTTCCCCAGCTATGCTTATTTGCGGCTTGTTCAACCGCGCTTGGAGGAGATGGCGGCACCGCCCCTATGTGTGCAGACCCCTGATATGAGCGAGCCGGACCGGGCGGTCTTTATGGAGGCCTTTACCCAGCGACGGGAGCCGATTCTGGGTTTGTGCGTGCTGGGAAGCCTGTTCAGCGAAGGCATTGATCTGCCGGGCGATCAGCTCATTGGCGTTATCATTGTGGGAGTTGGCCTTCCGGCGCCCAGCCTTCGCTTGCGTGTGGTTCAGGATTGTTATCATAGACACTTTGGCGACGGATTTGGCTATGCGTGCCGCATTCCGGGTATGCATAAAGTATTACAGGCGGCGGGACGGGTGATTCGTACCGAAACGGACCGGGGCATTGTGGTTTTGCTGGATGAGCGGTATTATCAGCATGACTATGCTTCGCTGCTGCCGGAACACTGGCGGTTCCGCGACGAACGCATGGAGGCTGCCGTGGCGCGGAGGGAAGAAACATGAGCCGGCTTGGAAAGAGGCTTGCGCTGTTGATGGCGGGGTTCCTGATCATATGGCTGCCATGCTGTGCCCCGGAGAGGGCCAATGAGCCGGTGCGTCAAGAGGTAATAGGTTTGTTGTACAGGATCAGACATGAGGATACAACCATGTATCTGCTGGGTTCCATCCATATAGGCAGCAAAGCAATGCATCCCTTCGGAACGGCGATCCGGCAGGGTATGGAGGAAGCGGATATCTTTGTGTTTGAATGCGACACCACCTCCCTGGAAGCGGCGGTGGCGACCCGATCGGCCATGGCTTTGCCGGAGGGCGGCAAGCTTCACGACTTCATTTCCATGGAATGTTATACCCTGCTGGAGGAAGTATGCCGGCTGAAAGGCTATTCCATCGGCCGGATGAATACGTTGCGCCCGTGGGCTGCGATGACGACTCTCGCCATGGATGTGACAGCCTCGGAGATCGGGGCGGAAAGCGCGGGGGAGGCCATAGCGCTGGGGGTGGAGAGGAACGTAAGGGCTTTTGCCAGAGAACAGGGAAAGCGAATCGTCTATCTGGAAACGGTCCGGGAACAATTGGACGCGCTGGACCACTTAAGCCTGCCCTTACAGGAGCATTTGCTGCGGGAACAACTGAGGATTATTAAGGATCCTTCCCTGGCCAAGGGGCTGGATGCGGACATCAGCCTTTGGCCCGTTTTTTGGCAGGCCGGGGACGAGAAAGCTTTCGCAGACAGCTATCAACGAGGGTATCAGGACATCGCAGATGAGGATGAACGGGCA
>WRHG01000078.1 GCA_009783365.1 Clostridia bacterium
GATAGCGCATCATGGTAAATAACTCGGTCATGCTATTCGACACCGGGGTTCCGGTTGCGAATACAATGCCTTTGCCTTTGTTGTCAGGGATCTCATTGATGTACCGGCACTTGAGCAGCATATCGGAGGATTTCTGCGCGTCGCTCGTGGACAGCCCCGCTACATTGCGCATTTTGGTGTACAGAAACAGGTTTTTATAGGAATGGGCTTCATCCACATACAGCCGATCCACTCCCAGTTCCTCAAAAGTCACTACATCGTCTTTGCGCTCGGTATCCATGAGCTTTTCAAGGCGGGTTTCCAACTGCTTTCTGGTTCGCTCCATCTGTTTAATGGTGAACCGCTCCGCTCTGGCTTCTTTCAGTTCCTCAATGCCAGCCTCGATTTCCGAAATCTGTTCGTAAAGATACCGCTTCTGCCGCTCCTGGGAAATGGGGATTCGCTCAAACTGGCTGTGCCCCATAATGACGGCATCGTAGTCGCCCGTTGCGATCCTGGCACAGAATTTCTTGCGGTTCTTGGTCTCGAAGTCTTTTTTGGTTGCGACCAGTATGTTGGCGGATGGGTACAGCCGCAAGAATTCAGATGCCCACTGCTCTGTCAGATGGTTGGGTACGGCAAACAAAGCCTTCTGGGATAAACCCAATCTCTTGGATTCCATACAGGCGGCAACCATTTCAAAGGTCTTGCCTGCCCCGACCTCATGCGCCAGCAGAGTATTGCCGCCATAGAGGATATGGGCAATGGCGTCCCGCTGATGGTGGTGCAGGACAATCTCCGGGTTCATGCCTGAAAAGGTGATATGCTTCCCGTTGTATTCCCTGGGCCTGGTGGAATTGAACATGACATTGTACCGCTCCACGAGCGCCTGCCGCCTATCCGCATCCTTCCAAACCCAATCCCGGAAAGCGTCCTTGATGACCTGCTGCTTTTGCTGGGCCAGGGTGGTGGCGTTCGGGTTGAGGACACGCTTTTCTTTACCGTCAGCATCGTAAACCGTGTCGTAGATTCGTATATCTCGCAGGTTGAGGGTTTCTTCCAGAATGCGGTAGGCGCTTGCACGGTCAGTGCCATAGGTAGCGTAAGCGGCTACATTGCCGGAGGAAATACTGCTTTTGCTGGATATATTCCATTCCGCGGTAACAGGAGAATAATTGACGGTAATAACATCGCGCAGATAGGATGGTGGTTCAAGCAATTCCTCCATGAACGATTGAATGTATGATTTTTCAATCCATGTTGCTCCAAGCCGCACATCAATCTCGGAAGCGTCAAGCTCCTTTGGCATTGCTTTTTCTAGTGCTTCCACGTTGGGGAGATAACGGCTGTCGGCTTCCGCCGCGCGCTTTGCCGCTTCCAGCTTTTCCCGGATGTTACCGGACAGGTATTCATCTGCGGCAACATAGCGCATGGGTTCGCTTACGTCTATGGCTGGCAACTGAAAGACAACACCCCGTAGATCGCTGGCAAGCTCCTCCCAGGACATGCCCGTGAGCCTTTCCATGTAGGCTATATCAACCCGTGCTTTTTCCGCGATAGACAGCGCAAGCGCTTCGCTGGCGGTGTCCACATGCTCAACGGCCTGGGCAGGCCGAATCGTGCGCTTGGTAAACATGTCGGCTTTTCGTTCCAGTGCGCCGTTTTCATCCAGGATCTCCAGGGAACATAACAGATAGTAAGAACTGTCATCAGAAAAAGTGTTGGCATTGCCCCGGCTATTGATAAGGCCATACTTACCTGTGAAGCCTTCATAGAGGCTGCTCAACCGCTGTTGGGTCTCCCGTATGAAAGAATCCGACGCGCCAATCATCTGCCGGTCAATCAACTCCCGTACACAGTCCCGCATCTCCACCAGACTGCGCACGCGCTCTTTCGCGGTGGCGTTCAGCTCCGGCCTTACCATCCGGCTGTTTTCCCGGTAGTACACCTCCCCATCCACAAGGGTATAAGAGAAGTTTCTCACATTCGGGTCAGCCGGGAGGGAAGCGTCAATAGCTTCACCCTCACCCAGATCAGGCAGTTCCGCTTCGGTGATCTCCCCCCGGATGTTCACCATAGCCTGGGAAAGCTGCTCGGAAAGATCCTCACCTTCTACGGGCAGGCAAGCCGTTTCCGTGTGTTTTCCGTACATGGTGTCATCCCAGACCATATTGCCTAGCACCATTTCCGGGTTATCCGCAAAATAGCTGTTGACGGGTATCCCGTCCTCGGTAGTGCCCAAATGTACCCAATCCGGTTCAATGACGATAGGCCGGTCACGTTTTTGCAGAAAAAGGATGTCGCTGGTGACTTCTGTCCCGGCATTTGCTTTGAAGGCATTGTTGGGCAGGCGTACCGCGCCCAGCAGTTCCGCCCGCTGAGCGAGATACCGCCTCACCTCCGGGGATTGCTTGTCCATGGTGCCTTTGGAAGTGATGAATGCCACCACGCCGCCCGGTCGCACCTGGTCAAGCGTCTTGGCGAAGAAATAGTCATGGATAAGGAATCCCAGCTTGTCATATGCCTTATCGGACACCTGATAGCTGCCGAAAGGCACGTTGCCAATGGCTATATCAAAGAAATCCCGCTGATCGGTTTTCTCGAAGCCTGATACGGTGATGTTAGCTTGCGGATAGAGCTGCATGGCAATCCGTCCAGTGATACTGTCCAACTCCACGCCGTATAGATTGCTGCCAGCCATGCTTTCCGGCAGCAGGCCAAAGAAGTTCCCGACGCCGCAGGCAGGCTCCAAAATATTTCCAGTCCCGAAACCCATCCGCTCAATGGCTTCATAGATAGCCTTGATGACAACTGGGCTGGTGTAGTGGGCGTTGAGGGTGGAAGCGCGGGCAGAAATGTACTCCGAATCGGACAAAAGCGATTTCAGTTCCGCGTACTCCCGTGACCAATTAGCATTCTGATCGTCAAAAGCCTGGGGGATGCCGCCCCAGCCCACATAGCGGGAAAGAACCTCCTGTTCATCCGGGTTGCCCGTGCGCCCTTCCTGCTCCAGTGTTTGCAGCAGTCGAATGGCGGTGACATTCGCCGCGTATTTTGTTTTTGCGCCGCCCACGCCGAGGCGGTCATCTGTGATGCGGAAATTCTCGGGGGGAGGAATGGCAATGGCTGGTGCGGCGTTTTCTGTTTCCTCCAGCTGTGTTTCCCTCGATTGCCCATCGTGAGCCGGTTCTCTTTCCGGTTGCGGGTAACGTTCCAATAACCGCAGCAAGGATTCTTTGCTTTCCGAGCGGATAATAGGATAGAGCAACGCGGGATCACGTAATGAAATATCAAAGGGCCTAATACTCTCTAAGATAAAAGGCTTGCCATCTTCCAAATAGAGGACATCGCCCACGACATACGGAAGCGCGTCAGGATGAGCAATCGGCGGCAGCGCTTCCGTGGCATCAGGCATTTGCTCGTCGGCTGCCACTGGTCGGGCCTTGGAGGAAGATTGGTCAACATCCAAGTCGGATTCCGATGTGAAAGGCTCCACCGCTTCCCGTTGCTCATCATATTTCTGCTTTTCCTCCGCGGTTAGATACCTGTCAGTGGCAACCAAGACACGCAGGTGCTTTTCCATCGCCGTCCATTTGACGATTATTTCCTCGCCTGTGGCAGACCGCGATAATTTCATCCCCTGGCCCGGCCTGTAATCCACAAAACCGCTGCTGCCATCCAGAAATGTATGGCTATGCCCTGACGTACCATATTCCCGTTTGAGAAAATCCTGGATGGTTTTTGGGCTTTCGCCCCGTTGAAACAAACCATAAACTCGAAACTTCCCACCTGCGGTGCCAGTGCCTCGGCATAGCTCCGCTTCAATGTCTGCATGGGAAAAAGAAGCGGCAGGCGCTTGGAGGGCGCTTACCGCTTCGTCAATGCTTTGGATTTGGTCTGTTTCATCCGGGAGGAGGCTTAGCTGTACACCAGTTCCGTAAGGATCACTTCTTCCGCCTGGGCTTTCAGGTTGTTCATTTCGCCTACCCAGCGCAGAGGATCTGCGGCTTTCAGCCCTTCCGTTACGTTGTTCATTTCCATCAACACCGGCATCATTTGTTCCAATCTGAGCCTCGCTGCGTCCTCGATCTCCAGCAGGTGGGTGTGCAGTTTCACGGTAGCCACCAGGGAACTGTACGATATTGGACGGTGCTCCTTCAGGAACTCCCTGCGCATCCTGCCGTACTTGCCCAGGGGCCTTGGTTCGTCCGGCAGCTCCAGGTCTGGAATCAGGTAATCCCCGTTCTGATGATAGGTCAGCTCGCTCATGCTCATGGCTCCTTTCATAGTTACGCAGAGTAATCTCAACGTGCCGGAGAACCTCTTCGCTCATTTCGCTGACAGCGGTTCCTAAGATAGCGGTAGCTTCCGGCGTGTTCCAATCAAAGATCGGAAGGAAGTCTTCATGCTCGAATTGTGTATCGGGGTTCAGCCCGCACCTGGACAGAAGCGCGTATTCCAGGCTAACAGAGGCGGCTTTGCGAAAGGCGGCCCCGACGTTGTAATCATCATATCCTTCCAGATAACTGCCGTCAACGATGCCGAGGATCTCATTCTGATGCTCCTGCCAATAGGCTTTCGAGAGCTGCGCGGCAACGTCACGGAGCTGATGTTCCAGCCCTACCGTGCCGGAGACACCGTACCGGCTTTCCAGGGCGGTCGTGGCGGCGGCTTTATTGCGTTCGTTCACCTCCCATTGGAAGGGTGTTCTGGATTGTTCCCGAGCGCCGGTGTCCGCGATATCGAACACATACCGCAGCTTGGTGTTGCTGCCATTCGGGTCAATGAGGGCTATGCCCTTGGAACCGCGACGGATATAGCGGCGCATGGTCTTGTTCCAGAGGGTATAGTCCGCGCAGGCGGTCGCATCGGGCCGCTGGGCGTAGATCATAAGCTGTTCAAAGTAGGGATATTTATAGAGCCTTGCGGCAGTGGTGAGAAACCCCGTCCATTCCTGGCGACTGCCTGTAATTTGCTGTGCCGTTTGAATCGCCATTTGCTGGTAGGATTGTGCTGTGCTTGGCATTTATCGGCCTCCTTTCATGATTTGGGTGAATATGGTGGTGTGATCTAAAATGAGCGCCCCTGCCCAGGACGGAAAACCCATCCCGAGCAGGGGCATTGAAATAGACGCGGTTTTGGCGATTTCGAAGGTTTTGATAGAAAGATACCAACCTTACAGAATCGTGTTTTGAAACCCTTATGAGACAAGGCTTACAGAGACCAACTTCGTCTATTTCTTCCCCTTGTTTTTCCGCGCCCATTCCCGCTTTCTACGACGCTCACGCTTGGCCACACAGGGTTTACAGTATAGATTGTTTTTACGTATCGGCATAAAGGGCTGTAAGCACTCGCCGCAAAGCCTCCGGTGGTCTATCCCCATGATTTCGCCATGCAGTTCCCGATCCGCCGGTAGGACGGCGGTTCGGAAATACTTGCAAATCAACGAATACGAGATAAGTTGCGGACATACGCAGGTTCCGAATCGGTTGTCCAGCAATACGCAGTTTCCATAGTCAAGGTTGGCGCACAGGGAGCGGACGAGCTTTTTTGCACGGCGGAACTGCGATTCATCCATGAACGGTACTGGCTCAGGTAAAGGGATATGATCCTTTTTTGCCTGTGGTGTAAGAGATTCGCTGGTAGATATCATTTTTCACCACTCCTCCAATAATGCTTTCAATGTATCCGCCAACTCCCAATCTTCCTGCCAGCCAGGGTTCAAGTCAATAACGGAAAAGGCTTCATCCGTTATCTCATCTAGCTTGGTGAGTGTCATATGGATTAAGTTATACAAGTCTATCTCCGTGTCAGCCAGACATGAAAGCAGTTCCTCCAAACCCGATATCAGGCTCATACGGGTTGTGGAGTCGAAAGCGGACATAAGGTTGATTTCGAAAGAGGTAAACATAGCGTTCGCTCTTTCTCTTGTATCCCTATATTCTACTGATTCTTCCAGCACATCCTGATCTACCCAATCTTCAAACTCTTCCCAATCCTCCCATTCTTCCGTTTCTTCCAACTCGTCTAATGCCCTAAATAATTCCATGACTTTGACCGCTTCTTGAAAGTCCGGGCGCAAGTCAAGTCCAGCATAGTCATCATCGGATGTCTCTTTGAGCTTTGTCAGGGTAGCTTGAGCCAAGCCGTAAAACTCCGTTCCTTTGTCAGTTAAAGCAGACAACAGGTATTCCAACTCACCAATGAGTTCAATGCGGGTTGAGTTTTTGAAAACGGCGATAAAGTTGATTTCATAACGTGTAAACATGGCATTCTTCCTTTGCTTAGAATTCCAGCTTGAAGTTCACGTATTGGTCTCCGGTATCATCCAGCACCACCGTCGCGTCATAGGTTTTACCGGTCTTTTCGGAGTACAGACCTTTTACATGCATGCGCCCTTCCTTTAGAAGAACGGCGGCTATGTCGGCTGTAAGCCGCTTCCGCTTATAGGTGAAGAATCGGTTGTCCTTCCACAAAGCGAAACGGCAGTCATGGTTTGTGCAGGAGAAGCCTTTTGGGCCTTCCGCTACCTGACTGCCGCAGCGGGGACAGGTGCCAATGCTTATGCTGTCATCTGGGAACAGCACATGCGCGTCCTTAATGGGCTGAGTGGTGTCTACAAATTTTGTCACCATTTCCCGGATGTCCCGCATGAACATCTCCGGCTCCAATTCACCCCGCTCTATCTGCCGGAGCCGCTGCTCCCATTCAGCGGTCAGTTCCGGCGATTGCAACTCCTCGGGAAGGACGGTGATCAGGGAAGCGCCTTTGTCCGTAGAAAGCAGTACGGTGGTTTTTTTCACACGCTTGCGTTTCACAAGCCCTGTTTTTATTAGCTTTTCCAGGATAGCGGCGCGGGTGGCAGGGGTGCCCAGACCCGTGTACACCATATCCTCCGGCAAACCTTCTCGCCCTGCGGTTTCCATGGCGGCCAGCAGGGTGTCCTCGGTGAAATGCTTGGGCGGGGAGGTTTGGCTCTCCTTGACAGAAGCTGTCACAGAAGGAAAAACCATATCCCTTTCCAACATTGGAAGCAGCCTGCTTTGCGGCTCCTGATCCTCTGGTTTACTCTTGAGAGCGGCGCACATGTCCGGGTCAATGGATCGCCAGCCAAGATATACCGTAGAAGACGCTTTGGCATTGAAAGAGATCCCTTCACATTCCACCGTTACGGTGATTTCCTCTGTGCGGCTGGGTTCGCCCACAGCATGCAGCAATCGTGCCATAAGCAGAAGCAGGATGTTCTGTTCACCGGCAGGCAGGCTGGTTAAATCCGCTCCGGCTACATTTGAGGTAGGCAGAATCGCGTGATGGTCACTGACTTTGCTGCTATCAATCAACTTGAGGGGATTGCGCGAAAACATGGATGGAACGCGAAAAGGCGCTTCCTCGATAATCATCTCAACCAGCTTAATGGCGCTGATTTTCATATGTTCCGTCAGGAACCGGCTGTCCGTGCGGGGATAGGTGCAGAGCTTCTTTTCGTACAGGGCTTGGGCATAATCCAAGGTTTGTTGCGCGGTATACCCCAACAGGCGGTTGGCATCCCTTTGTAAGCTGGTCAGATCGTAGAGCCTGGGCGGGTTCTCCTTTTTTTCCTTGCTTTCCAGCGAGGATACCTTTGCGTCCTTGCCCATGCACAGGGCAGCGACCCGTTCCGCTTCCGCCCGGTCTTGCAGGCGTTCGCTTTGGACGGCAAAACCGTCGCACTCCAACCGCACATGATAGAAGGGGGTTGGCTGGAACGACGCGATCTGTGCCTCACGATTGACAACCATGGAGAGTGTCGGGGTCACGACACGCCCGATATTGAGGGTTTTTCCATACATTGTTGAGAAAAGCCGCGTGGCGTTGATGCCCACCAGCCAATCCGCCTGTGCGCGGCACAGCGCCGCCATGTGCAGAGCGTCGTAGGCTGCGGAGGGTTTTAGGTTCTGAAACCCTTCCCGAATAGCCGTTTCCTCCATGGAGGAAACCCAAAGGCGCTCCACGGGTTTCCGACAATCGCACAGTGCATACACCAAGCGAAAGATAAGCTCACCCTCACGCCCCGCGTCGGTTGCGCAGATGAGGCTGCCTGCTCTGGGATCGTTTA
>WRHG01000079.1 GCA_009783365.1 Clostridia bacterium
AAAAAACCATATTGACAGTCCTGACCTTCCGCTGTACAATAGAGACAGTTCTATATAGAATATTTTCTATATGGTGCGAAGCAACTCCCGGAGGGAGGGTGGCCCATGGACTGCTTCAAAGCATCCATCCCAATTTTGAAAGCGCTTTGTGATGAAACGAGGCTGCACATTCTCTCCATGCTTTCCATGGGAGACCGCAACGCCTGCGAGATCAACAAAGCCTTTTGCTGTACCCAGCCCACCATCAGCTATCACATGCGCCTTTTGGTGGAAACGGAACTGGTGTGCGCCCGCCGGGAGGGATGCCAGGTTTTCTATTCCATCAATCCATCCATCTGGCCCAGCGTCCAAACCCTGCTAGCCACCCTCTGCGAGGCCCGAAGGGATCGCGCCGTCAGTGTCTCGGAAGGAGAGGAAGTATGAGCGATAGAGAGCCTCCCATCCTCCATCTGTCCGGCCTCGCCAAGGATTACGGGCAGGGAGAGGTACTGCACGGCATTGATCTAACGGTAGCATCCGGAGAATTTTTAACCCTTCTGGGCCCCAGCGGCTGCGGGAAAACCACCACCCTGCGCATTATCGCGGGGCTGGAACGGCCCAGCCGGGGCAGCGTTTTCCTGGGGGGACGGGACGTTACCGCCCTGCCGCCTGAGCAGCGGGACGTGAATACCGTGTTTCAAAACTATGCCCTATTCCCCCATATGAATGTGTTTCAAAACATCGCCTATGGCCTTAGGCTCAAACGTGTGCCCAAGGCGGAACAGCGGAAGCGCGTCCGGGAAGCTCTGGCGCTGGTACGGCTGCCCGGGTATGAGCGCCGTATGCCGCCCCAGCTCTCCGGCGGCCAGCGCCAGCGGGTGGCCATTGCCCGAGCGATTGTACTAAAGCCCAAAATTCTGCTGCTGGACGAACCCTTGGGCGCGCTGGACCTGAAACTCCGCCAGCAGATGCAGTACGAGTTGAAAAAACTGCAGCATCAGCTTGGCCTTACCTTCATATACATTACCCACGACCAGGAAGAGGCCCTCAACATGTCCTCCCGCATTGCGGTAATGCGGGACGGACGCATCGAGCAGACCGGAACCCCGGAGGATGTGTACGAGCGCCCTCAGACCCTGTTCACCGCGGGGTTTGTAGGGCAGAGCAATCTGCTGCAGGGCCGGGCGGAGGCCCTGGAAGAAGGCGGCAAGCTGTCTCTCCGGGTGGAGGACGTAGCCCTGCCGGCCATGACCAATGCCTTTCCCGTCCGCCAGGGAGACCGGCTGGCCCTATGCCTGCGTCCCCAGCGGGTACACTACGGCGGCGTCAGCCAGTGCGGTATGAATCTGCCGGGGGTCATTCTCTCCAAGGAATACGCGGGGGGTATGCAGCATACCCGCATTGCCCTGTCGGACCGGCTGGCCGTATCCGCGGTTTCACAAGCGGCGGAGCTGGATGCCTACCCCGTCGGGGAAACAGTTTACGTGGGATGGGATGTGCGCCATGCGCCGCTGGTGAAGGACGATTCGCTCATCCGGGAAGAGGGCTCATGATGGAAAAACAGGACGCCGCCTTTTTCAGGCTGCTGAAGCTGCCCATGTACCTGTGGATGATCGCCTTGGTGTTTGTATCCCTGCTATACATCCTCTGCCTCAGTTTCCTCACCCGGGGCGAAACCCTTGGGGTCACCGGCCGGTTTACATTTGAGAATTACGCGCGCCTCTTTGACCCTCAGTATGTGCGCGTGCTGACGGGCAGCCTGGAATTGGCCCTGCTCACCACCGGCATTTGTATACTGGTAGGCTACCCCTTCGGTTACTTTATGGCCCGGCTGAAAAGCAAAGCCAGGAACCTGGTGATGGTGCTGGTTATCGTGCCTTTTTGGACCAACGCCCTCATACGCATCTACGGCTGGCGCATCCTGCTTTTCGCCAACGGACCCATCAACAGCGCATTGCTCAGCTTGGGCCTGATTAAGGAGCCCCTCAAGCTGCTCTTCTCCGACGGCGCGGTGCTGCTGGGTATGGTATACGCCCTGATCCCCTTTATGATCCTGCCTGCCTTCGCCGCCGTGGAAAAGCTGGACTTTTCCGTGGTGGAAGCGGCGCGGGACCTGGGCGCCGGGCCTTTTGCCGCTTTCCTGACCATCACGGTCCCCCTGACGCTGCCCGGCTTGCTGGCCGGCTGCGTGCTGGTATTCATCCCCTCCATGGGACTGTTCTTTCTCAGCGACTTGCTGGGCGGAAGCAAAAACGTCCTGGCGGGCGGGCTGATACAGAAGCTCATCGGCAGCCGCAACATCCCGCTGGCCGCCGCCCTCAGCGTGGTGCTGCTGGCCGTCACCGCAGCGGTGATCGCCGTGTACCGAAAGTTGGGCGGTTCCAATGACATGGGCCTGTATTAACGAAGGGAGAAACGCATGAAGCGTCAATCGGTGCTGTCCGTCCTCTTTCTGGCGCTGGTGCTGCTGGTGTTGTACCTGCCCATCGTCACCGTTGTCGCCTATTCCGTTAACGCCAATCCCTCCCGCAATCCCGTTGAGTTCACGGGCTTCACCACCCAATGGTACCGGGACCTGTTCTCGGGTACGCGGGGCTATGGGACAGCGCTTTGGGTCAGCATCCGGGTGGCGCTGATCTCCACGCTTTTGTCGGTTGCCATCGGCACCCTAGGCGCCGCAGGCATGGCCCAAGGCAAAGCTTCCCGGGCCGGAAGCTTCATGGAAACCCTGGTGACCCTGCCCATCATGATCCCGGAAATCATTCTGGCCATGGCTTTCATGGCAATCTTTCACGGGTTGGACCTGCCCTTCGGAGAGGTAACGCTGGTGCTGGCCCATACCACCTTTTGCATCCCATACATCTTTTTGACTGTGAAAAGCCGCCTGGCGGGCATGGATCCGGCCCTCTTTGACGCCGCCAGGGATCTGGGCGCTACGCCGTCCCGCGTGCTTCGGGACATCACCCTGCCCCTGGTGAGACCCGCCATTACCTCCGGCGCGTTTTTAGCCATCGCCATGTCCCTGGACGATTTTGTCATCAGCTTTTTTATCTACGGTTCCGGCGCGGTGACACTGCCCATCAAGATATACTCCAGCGTGCGGGTGGGCGTATCTCCGCAGATCAACGCCTTGTGCAGCGTGATGATCGCCGTCGCGTTCCTGGCAGTGGCGCTGAGCCAATACTTAAACACAGCCCGGGAGATCCGCCTACGCAAGCGCAGGGGGATTGAAATTCCTATCGCGAAATCCTCCTGAACCGATACTACAAATTTCCAATTTGAAAGGAGCTTCCCCATGAAAAAAACCGCCGCCCTGATACTGTGCCTCCTGATGGCGCTACCCGCCCTGTCCCTGGCGGAGGAGACACATCTGAACCTGTTCACCTGGGAAACCTACATCGACGACGATATCATCGCCGCCTTTGAGGAGGAGACCGGCATATCCGTCATCTATTCCCCCGCTCAGACCAATGACGAGATGCTGCTGAAAATGAGCGAAAGCGGCGGCAAAGGTTTCGACTTGATCCTGGCAAGCGATTATATACTGGATATCATGCGCAAAAGCGACCTGTTACAGAAGCTGGACAAAAGCCGGCTGGCCAATTTCGCCAATCTGGGCGAACGCTTTATCGGCCAGTATTACGACCCGGACGATGAATACGCGGTTCCCTATCTGGCGGGTACGCCCCTGATCGTATACGATCCTGCCAAGGTGGAAATTGATATCACAGGCTATGGGGATCTTTGGGACCCCTCCCTTGAGGACAGCGTGGTGGTCTTTGACGACGCCCGCCTCGTGGTGGGCTTCACCCTGAAGACTCTTGGCAGAAGCCTCAATGAAGACGACCCGGCTATTTTGGAACAGGCCAGGGAAAAACTGATGCCCCTGCTGCCCAACATCCGCGCCTTTGATTACGATACCCCTTACCTGCTGATGATTAACGGCGAAACCACCGTGGGCTTCATGTTTACCCCCCAGGTATACATCGCCGTGACGGACCGTCCCGACCTGAAGGTGGTATACCCCAAAGAAGGGCTTGGCTTTGGCATCGACGGCCTGGTGCTGTCCGCCCAGGCGGAGAATGTGAATAACGCCCACCTGTTCCTGGATTACCTGATGCGCCCGGATGTGGCCGCCCACAACGCCATGGAACAGTTTTCGCTGAACGTTAACGAAGCCGCCGAAGCGATGCTGGACGAGGATTTCCGCAACAGCCCGGTGATTTACATCCCTTCGGATCTGCTTGCGGACGCCGAATTCATCAAGGACATCGGCGATACGGAAACCATCATGCAGGAGATCTATACCGCGTTTAAGCTGCAGTAACCGCTATTACCTTCACGACATACCAATCCCTACCGTTCCGGGTTCACGGCCCCCGCGTTTTTACTGTACGCTCTCATACCCTCGGTCATGCGCGCCTCCCCCTCCGCCTCGCCGGCCCGCACCCATAAGGCTTCCACCCCATCCAGGCTATCCACCAGGGCGCGGCCCCGCTCGTAGGGCAGGATAAACACCGCTGTGGAAAGGATGTCCGCCAGGCCGCCGTCCTCGCAAAGAATGGTTACGGAATGGTTCTGCCATGCGGGCAGCAGGGTGGCCGGGTCGATGATATGATGATAACGGACGCCGCCCTCCACGAAAAAGCGATGGTAATCGCCGCTGGTGACCACGGACAAGCCCTCCACGTACAGAACGTCCATGGATTGATCGGCGCCGGCCGAAAGGGCCGCTTCCGGGTCCTGCAGGCCCACGCCCCAAAGACTGCGCCCGGCCGCGGGCCCATGGCCCGCACGTACGTTTCCGCCCGCGTTGATCATGAAACTCGGCATATCCGAAGCCAACATTTGCCGGCACACTAGCTCCGTGGCAAAACCCTTTGCCACCGCCCCCACGTCCAGTTTCAGCGAAGGATCCCTGAAAAACACGGTCCGGCGCTCTTCATCCAGCACCACATCATTCACGTGAGTATGCGCGGCGGCCTCCCGAAGAGCATCCGTGTCCGGCAGCAGGCTGGCCGGTTCACCCGCATCGGCGGCTTTTCGCGACGCCTGCCACAAACCTGTCACCGAGCCTAAAGCGATGTTCACCGTCCCCTCCAGCCGGGGCTGCCATTCCATGGCGAAGACCAGCAAATCCCACAGTTCCTCGTCCACGGGCACGGGGGTTTGGGCCGCGTCCCGGTTCAGGGTGCAGATATTCTGGATGCCTTCATAAACGTGATACGCATCGTACAACTGATGATATCGTTCAAAGGCAGCCCGCGCCTCCCCGGCCACCCTGTCGAAGGTGGCCTTGTCCTCCGCGTACCCGATGATGGTAACCACGGTATCAAAGGTGTCGAAAAAAACCAGGCTGTGCCGCGCCATCTCAGCCCGGGCCCGGGGCGCGGGCCCGGCGATCCCGCCGCCTACCTGCCCTGTCGCCGTTAACACACTAACCGCAAAAAGGAGCGCGAGCATCCGCTTTTTCAAAAACATACCCCCTTCCATGAAAATCATTATACCGAAAAAGCCCGGCGCGCTCAAATGCCGAAAAAAATTGACAGGGGCATAGCGGCGACGATATAATAAAAATGTTCTCCCGGCATTGGCGAAAAACCGCACAGCATGATCAAACATAAGGAATACGGCATGAAACCGCTGATTTTTCAATCGGACTTCGGGTACGGGGACGGCGCCGTCAGCACCATGTATGGCGTTGCGGAAAATGTTTGCGACAAGCTCCGCATGTATGACTTGACCCACGAAATCAAGCAATATGACATTTGGGAAGCCAGTTACCGCCTGATCCAAACAGTCGGCTACTGGCCCAGGGGCAGCGTATTTGTCAGCGTGGTAGACCCCGGCGTGGGCTCCACACGGCGCAGTATTGCGGCAAGCACGAAAAGCGGGCACTATGTGGTCACGCCGGACAACGGCACCCTGACCCATGTAAAGCGCATTGTGGGTATTGCGGAGGCCCGGGAGATCAACGAAAAGGAGAACCGGCTGCCCGGCAGCGATGAAAGCAACACCTTCCACGGGCGGGACATATATGCCTACACCGGCGCGAAGCTGGCGGCGGGTATGATCGATTTTCAAAGCGTCGGCCCTTTGGTGCAGCCGGAAACGGTAACAGAACTGCCGGTTGTGGAGGCCAGGCGGGAGGGGCATGAGGTCCTGGGTACGATTGACGTGTTGGATGTGCGCTTTGGAAGTCTGTGGACCAATATCCCCAGGCAAATGTTTACCGGGTTGGGGATTGCCTACGGCGACCGGGTGGAGGTCATTATCTCCAGCGAAACGCGGGTTGTGTACCATAACTTCCTGACCTATCAAAAAAGCTTTGCCGACGTCTATGTGGGTGAGTCGCTGATTTATGTCAACAGCCTGGACTATATGGCCGTCGCCATTAACCAGGGAAGCTTTGCCAAGGCCTATGGCATCGGGACCGGCAACGGCTGGCGGGTATCGCTGCGAAAAGGGCCGAAGCTGGTATATGAGTAAAGAGGACGGCAGCATGGCCGGATGAAGCGGACGCCCCGAAACATACACGGAAACGCCGTCGCCGCCTGAGAATCGGTTCACCCCTCGCCTGTCGACGGCGAGGCGAACGATATCATCCCGTTAATACGGTGTAAAGGAGTGATCCCCATGAAAAAGTTCGGTGTCAAAACGATCGTTGCAACCGGCATCGGCGCGGCCATCTTCTTTCTGCTGGCGCGGTTCCTGTCCATCCCGGTATTTGCCAATACCTACGTCAACTTTCAGTACGCCGTGCTTGGCTTCTTCGCGGTGGTATTCGGCCCCGTCGCCGGCCTTCTGATCGGCCTGATCGGCCATGTCCTCACAGACCTGGCCTCTGGCTACGGCCTGTGGTGGAGCTGGATCATCGTTTCAGCGCTGGTAGGCGGCGCGTCCGGATTCCTGGTCAAGAAGGATGTGGAGGCGGGAGAGCTGAACACCGCGGACATCGTCCGCTTTATCGTGGGCAGCGTCATCGTTCACCTGATCGGCTGGGGAGCGGCGGCCCCGCTGCTGGATATCCTCATCTACGCCGAACCCGCGGACAAGGTGTTTACCCAGGGCTTGATCGCCGGCGCGTCCAACATTGTAACCACGGTGATTATCGGCAGCCTGCTGCTGTGGGCTTACAGCAAGACCCGCGCCAAACCCGGCAGCCTGGAAAAGGAATAACCGGCGCCCCGGGCCCGCTATCCATCGGTTCCCCGATTCCGACCACTCGCGGGTTGGGCGACGTAAAACCCGGCCGGGAACGGAAGCCTGCGGTTTCACAGGCGACCGCCCCGGCCGTTCCTGCGGCAGGATGCAATTTACCAAGGCAACAGCCGCAGCAGGGGAAACGTGGGGATACAAGGTCCCCCCGCCGCAATAGCGAAGCGCATGAATAAGACCAAGCCGCTGATTCAATTTGAAAATTTCAGTTTTCAATACCGGGCGCAGAAAGAACCCACGCTGCGCAACATCAACCTTTCTATTTTTCCGGGCGAAAAGGTATTGATCATAGGACCCTCAGGCAGCGGAAAGAGCACGCTGGCCCACTGCATCAACGGCCTGATCCCCTTTCGCTACAAGGGGGAAAGCACGGGCCGGCTTTGGGTGGCGGGAACGGAAACCAAAACGTCCAGCCTATTTGCCCTTTCCAAGCTTGTGGGTACGGTGCTGCAGGACCCGGACGGGCAGTTCGTGGGCCTGACGGCAGGCGAGGACATTGCCTTTTCCCTCGAAAACAACTGCGTACCCCGGCACGAAATGCTGCGGCGGGTACAAGACACGGCGGATACCGTTGGCATAGGCAGGCATCTGGACCATTCACCCTACGATCTGTCCGGCGGGCAGAAGCAGCGGGTGAGCATGGCAGGAGTCCTCATAGACCGGGTACGGGTCCTGCTATTTGACGAGCCGCTGGCCAACCTGGAT
>WRHG01000080.1 GCA_009783365.1 Clostridia bacterium
GTATGCGCCAACCACATCCGATACATATATTTCGCCGGGCTTCATGGCCTTTACCGCGTCAAAATACTGCTCGGCCTTCACATAGGTGTTTTCTTTCCGGGAAACGTCTTTCTTGGCCGGGTCCAATGGGTAGTGCTCCTTGCGGGCGGACGGCCGCACCACCTTTACCTGCTCCATGCCGCGCAGGTCCACAAATGTGATTTCGTCATAGAGGAGAACGGACTCATAGACGATCTGATCCGGCGGCCGATAATGAAATTTGTCTTCGTCTTCGTTTTCTCTGTTGGTGGAAATCCCTCCGTCCAAGGGCGCAGGCGGGTCCTCCGCCGATATCCAGGATTCTCCGCCTTCCGATAATTCCCACCGGCCCCGCCTTGCCAGATCGCCTGTACGGCTCTGAATGAATCTTTCATAGTTCTCCTGGGTGGGTTCCAGGCTTGCCAAATAACGCAAATCATCATCCCGGTCATACAAAAAGCGAGCCACACTGTTCGCCGTGTCGGTGGATAACCGTTCAATGCTTTCAGTGGCGTTGTTGTTCAGCGCCACAGTGGAATCGGTAACGGCGATCTCCCCAAGCAGCATCCCCAGTTCTCCGATTTGGGACAGCGCCAGTACCGTAACAAAAATAAGAGGGATGACTTTGACTCCCAGAAAAATCAGAATCAGCTTTTCGCGCATGTCGATCCTGATGTTCATTTTTTTCCAAAGCCCTTGCGGCCATTTGCGGAGCGAACGTATAAACTTCACCATAAAAGCTGTGCCTTTTTCATAAATATTGGGTGTTTTCCTGCCTTTTGGATATCCGTTGGGTTCATGAGCATAAGAAAAATACTCACCACAACCATTATAGGCTACACAGATCGCTTTGACAAGGCTCTTTTATGAATCAACGAAGAGTTTCATCTGGGTTGGGCCGTATTCCCCCGCCGCCCGGGCAATGTCTTTAAAACGATAGAGTAGTTTCCGTTTTTCGCAGCGCTCCTGAAAAATCAGCCATAACCGGTCCGCCCGCGGCGAAGCGCATTCGTACCGCAACCCAAAAGCATTCACATACCGCTGTTTCACCCCTTGAAAACGGGGTTCTTTTTCCAACGCGGCATAAAAATACTCTCGATTGCCCCCGCGGAGGGTCATGCCAAAGTGACACAGCGCGAACCGGCCGCCTGATGCGGCGGTTTCATCCACCAGCGCCAATAGGTTATCATCGCTATCCGTCAGGAAAGGGAGCATTGGGTTCAGCCAAGTTCCTACCAAGATTCCGGCTGCCGCTAATTCCTTCATAGCGGCAAAGCGCCGGCTGCTGGCGGGCGCACCCGGCTCCAGCAACCGGCTGATACCGTCTTCCGCCGTGGTGATAGAAAAACTGACATAAACCGGAGCGGCCCTTCCCATTTCCGCCAGGATATCCGTATCCCGGGCCACCAGATCTCCCTTGGTGGGGATACCCACACCGAAACTATATCTTTTCAGCAGTTGCAGCGCCTGCCGGGTAAGGCCCAGTGTATTCTCCGCGGCATTATACGAATCGCTGGCTGCGCCTAAAGAAACCACCCCGGGCTTTCTTTTTTGCCGAAGTTCCGCTTCCAGCATAGCCAGGCAGTTGTCCTTATACCGGATTTCATCGAACCGGTCGATCCCATAGCATTCACTGCGGGTATCGCAATAAATGCAGCCATGATTGCAGCCGCGGTACAGGTTCATAGTATAATCCGCCGGAAAGTACGCGCCCTCCTCGTAATGAACACGGGTCAGTAGCCGCTTGGCGGAAAACGTTGCAATTGTTCCCTGTTCGATGCTCCTTTCCCTCCCCGCGCCATATGCTGATTCCGCCGCCAGTATACGGTGACAGGAAACCACTGTCAAGCTTTCCATTTCCTGGTTCCTGTGGTATCCTACCCTATATCTCCTTTTCATGGATCAAGGAGGGCTGCCAATGAAATACCGGATTTTTCTTTCGGACGCGGACGACACGCTTTTTGATTTTACGGCCGGGGAGCGCAACGCCCTTCTTATCCTATTACGCCAGTTCAGCCTGCCTGCGGATGAAGCGACCCGGTCCTTATATATCCGCATCAATGAGGCTCATTGGAAAAAGCTGGAGCGCGGTGAAACAACCCAGCCGATCCTTCGGGTGGAACGTTTTCGTGATTTTTTACATGCCGTCCGTCTCCGCCGGGACCCGGTAGCCATGAGCGAATTTTATATGGAGGCGCTAAGCAGGCAAAAAATCCTCCTGCCGGGCGCGGTGGAGCTTTGTCAGGCCGTCAGCCCACACATGCCCATCTACTTAATCACCAACGGCCTTTCCAAGGTGCAGCGGGGCAGGATCACAGGCTGCGCCATCGAGCCTTTCCTCTCCGGCATTTTCATCAGCGAAGAGAGCGGTCACGCCAAGCCCGAGCCCCATATGCTGCAATCGGCAATGTTCCAGGCGGGTGTTGCCGATCCCCGGCAGGCTGTCTTCCTGGGGGACAGTATATCCGCGGATATGGCTGCGGCCCGGGCCGCCGGTGTGGACAGCATCCTGTACCTGTCCGGAAAGCAAGCCCCTCCGGCGCCTGGCTCCACCTATGTGGCGCATACGCTGAAAGAGGCGGAAAAGCTGATTTTGCAATGAAGCGGCCATGCCTTTTCCTTGCCTTTTGCTGAAAAACAAGGTAAAATGGTGCCAGCAATCCATGCTATGGAAAGGGTGGTTCGGTGTATCAAGAAGTTATTGCCACGGCGAAAGAAAAAATGCAAAAGACAACTTCCGTATTTCAAGCGGAGCTTCGCAGTCTGCGGGCGGGGCGCGCCAATCCTCAGCTTTTGGAGCGGATCGCTGTGGATTACTATGGCGTTCAAACCCCTTTGCCGCAGATGGGAAACATCACCTCGCCAGAGCCTCGCATGCTGCTCATCAGCTTGTGGGACACAAAGGCAATCCCACTGGTGGAAAAAGCCATACTTAAAAGCGACCTGGGCTTAAACCCCTCCAATGACGGCAAGTTGATCCGCCTGGTGGTTCCTGAGCTGAATGAGGAGCGCCGTAAAGAACTGAGCAAGCTTGTACGCAAAGGCGCCGAGGACGCCAAGGTGGCAATTCGTTCCATACGCCGGGATGCTATGGATCACTTCAAAAAGCTGGAAAAGGAAAGCAAAATAACCGAAGACGATCAGTCTAAGGCCGAAAAAAAAATGCAAGAAGTAACGGAAGCCGCCGTTAAAAGCGTGGACGACCTGGCCGTCCAGAAGGAAAAAGAAATCATGGAGGTATAACCCTCCCGCGAGGCGCCTATGCGACACACCTTTGAACACTTGCTTGGCTTGACCACAGAGGCCGCCCTGGCGTTGCTGACTGCCGAAGGCATCTTTCATGTGCAGGTGGTTCCTACCCTCGCGCCTCCACGCCGCAACCCCGGGTTGCAGGATGGATTGCGCAGCGACGCCGGGGAAGCAAAGGGATACGCGTCCACCCGGGTGGTTGCTGTGCAGGAGGATGGCCGCAGGCTGATCGTTTCCCGATTTTTAACCAACGAGCCCTTTTTGCGGGAAGAGGGTCCCGTGGATCATAAGCCCGCTTCCGGCCACACTCCCGTCTCCACAACACCTTGAAAAGGATGATGCCATAAGCATGTCACAGACGATTGATCCGGGCCGCCTGCCCCGCCATGTGGCGATCATCATGGATGGCAATGGCCGCTGGGCCAAAAAGCACAGGTTGAAAGTCGCCCTGGGACACCGGGCGGGAACAGAAGCCCTACGGGAAGTTATCCGTTACAGCCGCGATATCGGCATAGCATTCCTTTCCCTATATGCCTTTTCCACGGAGAATTGGAGCCGGCCTCCCCAGGAAGTGGCCGCTCTTATGGACTTGATAGTAGAGTTCTTTGCCAGCGAAATCGATGAGTTGGATGAAAAGAACGTCCGAATCACGATCCTGGGCGAGAAGGATCCTCTGCCGGAAGCACAGCGAAAGGCGCTTTATGAGGCGGAAGACCGTACCCGGGAAAACAGCGGGCTCCGGTTGAACATTGCCGTAAACTACGGCGCCAGGGCGGAACTGACCCGCGCGGCGCAGCGGCTGGCCATGGCGGTGGCAGCCGGGTCCCTTCAACCCGAGAAAATTGATGAAAACGCTTTCGCAAACAACCTCTACACCGCCGGGCAGCCGGATGTGGATTTGCTCATCCGGACCAGCGGAGAAATGCGGCTCAGTAATTTTTTACTCTATCAGTGCGCTTACGCTGAATTTTTGTTTCCCGCCGTGCTGTGGCCGGATTTTACCCTGACTCATTATCGCGAAGCCATTGCCCGCTACCAACTGCGTCACCGCCGTTATGGCAGGCGGGAAGAATGATCCCATCGCTTGGATCACCGTTATTGAAAAGGAAGGGTTATTGTGGCGCAACGCATTGTTACCGGAACGATCATGATACTGGCGCTCATCGCGTTATTGTATTTCGGCGGGTGGGTTTTTGCCGTCACAGCGCTTCTGGTTTATGGGCTTGGTATTTATGAAGAGCTTCACGCGCTCGCTCATGCTAAACACCGCCCGGTTTGGTGGGCGTCTTTTGCCGCGCTTGTTGTAAGCGCGCCGTTGGTTTATTTCTTCGCCTATTCCGCCATACTTCCCATCCTGGTCGTTTTAAGTTTTGCGATTTTACTGCAGGTCATGCGGCGGGAATCGCCGGACCTTGTGGATGTGATGATAAGCATTCTACCCCTGTTGACCCTGGTTCTCCCCGCCATGTGCATCTTTGGCATCCTGCAGACCTCCACGCGGTTATTGCAGCTTTTCTTCCTGGTCCTTCTCTTTGCGATCGCCATCGGAGGAGATACCTGCGCTTATTTTGCGGGTTGGTGCATAGGCGGGCAAAAGCTCTGCCCCAACATCAGCCCGAAAAAGACCTTGTCCGGCGCCATCGGCGGACTGACGGCAAGCATTCTTTTATCGGGCGTGACCGGGTTTGTTTTTTCCCGCTGCGTACCCTCCTTGCCACTCCCTCCCCTCTGGGCGAACTTGCTGGTGGGCTTCTTCGGCGGCATTGCCGGGCAGATGGGCGATCTCTTTGCCAGCATGGTGAAACGCCATTGCAACGTGAAGGATTTCGGCCATCTTTTCCCAGGGCACGGAGGCATGCTGGACCGGCTGGACAGCATTTCCTTTGTGGCCATCATCGTATACTGCTACCGGGTCATCCTTTTGCTTGGCGCGGTGACGCCATGACCCGGACGCGGCAGGACGGCGCCGCAGCCCCATACCCATCATCAAGGCAGGAGGTTTTTCATGGCTCATTCCCCCCGTCGCATCGCGGTGTTAGGCTCTACCGGAAGTATCGGCACCCAGGCTCTTCAGGTAACGGCATTGCATCCGGATCAGTTTCAGATCACCGCGCTCACCGCCCGCTCCGACAAGGAGAAGCTTTTTAAGCAGGTCCGCGCCTTTCACCCTCAAATGGCCGGTCTTGCGCAACCCATTCCCCTTGCGGATATCCCTGAGGATCTGCGTTTCTGCCATTGGGTTTTCGGTGAGGATGCGCTAACCCTGGCTCCTCAAACAGACTGTGATGATGTACTGGTATCCGTAGTGGGCATGGCAGGGCTGATGGGGGTAATGGCGGCATTTGAAAAAGGAAGGCGGGTTTTGCTGGCCAACAAGGAAGCCCTTGTGGCAGGCGGTCAGTTGGTGACGGCAGCAGCCGCAAAAGCGGGTGAGGACGCCCTGCTGCCGGTGGACAGCGAGCACAGCGCCGTTTTCCAATGTTTACAGGCCGCTGGAGACAATGAGGTAGACGCCATCTACTTAACCTGCTCCGGAGGGCCTTTTCGCGACTGGGATCAGCGGCGGATACTCGCCGCCACCAGAGAACAGGCGCTACGCCATCCCACCTGGGCAATGGGTCAAAAAATCACTGTTGACAGCGCAACACTTTTCAATAAAGCGTTGGAGATCATCGAAGCCAAGTGGCTGTTCCACGTGGAACACCGGAAAATTGACGTTGTAATCCATCCCCAAAGCGTCATCCATAGCGCCATCCGCTTTTTGGACGGCGCCGTTCTGGCTCAGTTGGGCACGCCGGATATGCGACTGCCCATTCTCTACGCCATGAGTTACCCGCGCCGCCTTCCTACCGGTGGTGAAAAATTGGATTTGCTTTCCATCGGAACGCTAACCTTTGAGCAGCCGGATCCCGGTCGCTTCCCTTCCCTGCGTATGGCACGGGAAGCTTTGGATGCGGGCGGCGCGGCAGCCTGTGTACTTAACGCCGCCAACGAGGAGGCCGTTTCAGAATTCCTGCGGTCAAAAAATTCCATTCCTCTGGGGAAAATCTTTGAAGTAGTGGAGGATTGTCTTGCGCGTGTTGGCCACCTGCCTGCCGCCAGCTTAGCCGATGTTCTTTATGCGGATCGCCGGGCTCGGGAAACCGCCGCGTCGCTTTTGGGCTTCCACAATAAAAGCGTTCCGTCTTGCGTTCTATAACTCTGACCCTTGGTTTGATCACTTTTGAAAGGAAAGCAACATGGCGATTTTATACATCATCTATGCGATATTACTACTAGGCGTTCTCATCTCCGTGCATGAATTTGGCCATTTCATAGCCGCCCGCCTGACGGGTATTTCCGTGAAGGAGTTCTCCGTCGGTTTTGGGCCAAAAATACTGCAATGGACGAGCAAAAAGCACGAAACGCTTTTTTCACTCCGCCCCATTCCCATGGGCGGTTATTGCATGTTCTATGGCGATACCGAAGACGACCCAAGGGGTGAAAAGGCGGCCGATCCCCGCCATTATGGCAAATTCCCTGTGTGGAAGCGCATGACCAGCGTATTGAGCGGACCGTTGATGAACTTTGCGCTGGCTTTTATCGTAGCGGTGGCGCTGCTGGCCGGATACGGCGTCTTGGGAGTCCAGCCTCATATTGAAGCCGTAGAGGAAGGTATGCCCGCAGACCTGGCAGGGTTGAAAAAAGGGGATGTTTTCCTGCTCATTGGCGAGCGAGCTCTGAAAGACAGCACCATACAAGACGTATCCGACGCCATCGATTCCGCCGGGACAACTGCCCCCATCCCTATCACCGTACTTAGAGAGGACCGGGAGGTATCCCTGTCCGTCACCCCCATACTGGACCCGGCGGAAAATCGGTACCGTATTGGCATTGGCATCAGCTACAGCGACTATATCCCCTTACCTCCAGCACAGGTAATTCCCGCCGCCTGGAGAAGCTGCGTGAATGCCAGCGGCGCTATTGTAACCGCCTTGGGCAAGCTGGTTATTACCGGCGAGGGCCTCAATGAAACCACGGGACCCGTAGGGATGATCCAACTGGTGGCGGAGCAGACCCGGCAAGGCGGCTTTGAAATTTTCCTGGAGCTGATGGTGCTCATCTCCATCAACCTGGGCGTGCTCAATCTCTTCCCTATCCCCGGCCTGGACGGCAGCAGGCTTGTTTTCATGGCCATCGAGGCCATCCGGGGAAAGCCTGTGAGCCAACGCATCGAAGCCGGCGTTCACATGGCTGGTTTCGCACTGCTGCTTGGGTTGGTTCTCTTTTTAACTTTCAAGGACATTGGACGAATATTTGGTATACAGTAAGGGACAGGCCCGCAGGGTTTAATCCTGTTCCCGCCTGTGGTATAATGAATAGGCACAGGCCTTTTAGGCATATCATGAATCCTGGAAAGGAGTCACCCATGCGCATAACCCGGAAGTTGCTGGTTGGCACGATTCCCATGGGCGGAGGCGCGCCTGTCACCGTGCAGAGCATGACCAATACAGACACCCGGGATGTGGAGGCTACCTTGGCTCAAATCCATGCCTTGCATACGGCCGGACGCGACCTTGTCCGCTGCAGCCTTTATGATGAGGACTGCTTGCCCGCCATCC
>WRHG01000081.1 GCA_009783365.1 Clostridia bacterium
CCGGTTTTTGCACATAGTAATAAACCCCGGGTCCCCATTCATATCCTTGCTGATAACCCTTATAAACGCGATGATTGTGTTCCTGCGCGATAATCATCGTCCCATCGGGAAGTTGATAGCGGTAATACTTCAGCTCCAGCTCCGGAGTTTCAAGCCACACGCCCCAATCCTGATACGCTTCCAGGAATGCCTTCCTTTTTTTGTCGTTGCCCCACAGTTGAGCAAGGTTTTTGTTGTTCATTGCAATTTCCCTTTCAAATTATTTCTGGCCCCGGTGCAGCAAGCGCAGTACCCTTTGCTCTTTCATACGGACCAAATTTCTTATGATCCAGATACCCGGAATTCGTGAATCTGTACGCGGCAATCAAATGCGTATCGTCATCGTAATCAACCTTGACATGGATAATGCCGTTTTGTTGACGCGTATCCAGCGGAAGGTCAAGCGCATCCCACTCTTCGCGGGAAACAAGCATAGAGGCTTCCCGATAGAAGAAAAATACGGTTTGGTTCGGTGAATGGCCCGCAAATTCCACGGCCTTGTAAGTATCTCTCCACCGTTGCAATTCCGCAGCAGTTTTGAAAACGATATTCTTGCCGCAGTAATGGTATCCGCTGCCATCAGCCGGGTTTTCTGCATAGTTGATGTATTCTTTTGCCCAGTCCTTCGTAGAGTAGCCGGGATGTTTTTGATTCGGGGCAATATATTCCCAAACATTCACCTGCGCCTTAAAGCAAACTGAACCATTAGGAGCTGCGCCGCAATGGCCAAACTCCTTGAACAGTTTTTCGCGTTTACCGACATAGGTGAGGGCGGCCGTGTCAACGGAAGCCCACGGCCCGCCGTCGGTGCTGAAACGAACTTCTTTGTTGCCTTCATTCAGAAAAACGAAGGGAACAGTTGGGATAGTGCAAATCGAAAGCTGCCTCGTTTCATTGTCCCACGATTGAATGTGCGCGCTATGGCTGTAAATGCCATATTCGTCTGTGTACTCAATGATGTCGCCGATGCAGGGTTTTTCACCGCGCGAATTCTCAATGAGCTGAATGCGGTGATTCGCCATCTCCACATCGCTCTGTTCAAGCCTGTGTTCGCTGTCATAAGCTGCGTTCAGCGGCTTGAGGCTTTCTAAGGTATACATTTTCGTTGCTTCCTTTCTTTGAAAAATTGAACGCCGGAACCGGTTCCCCGATTCCGATGCCCTTAAAATGTGTTGCGGTCACACAACCTCTTCAGACTGAGAATCGCAAAAGTCCTTTAATGTGTCGTAAGTCTTTTCAACATTTGACACATCCAGCGAATCCAGTGTATATGACCACTTCAGGTATTCATCCAGGAACTTGCCCTCTTTGCTGAGACTGTACAAAACCCACATGATTTCCGCATCGTCTGCATAGTTTTCAGGACAATCGCAGACCAGGTAAGTCATTTCCTCGACAAGATGAATATCAAATGCTTTTTCATACACCTCTTTGCTGCTCAAGCCGGTGATCCGTTCTTTATACGCCTTTGATTCCGCCGCGACAGCTTCTTGAATCTTGTCAGCGCGGATAATCTTGTCACAGCCGTATTCCAAGCATTTGCGTAGGTTTTTCGGCTGCCCATCCCCGCTTAATAAATAGCAATTCGGGGAACAGGGCATGGACTCATCCAAGGCGCAGCGGGATTTGCATTTGGGACAAGGCTTCCCGCACCATTCTTTGTGCATAATTCATTTTGCCTCCTTCTGGCGTGATACAAGAGCCTGCATGACTTGATTCATCTTTCCGAGGTCGTAATCCAGCAGCAAGCCGATGATGTACCCGTCCTGAAAGGCGGAGCATAGCGTATAGCTTCCATCACCGTAACCGCTGGATGATACAACGCCCTTGCTGTTTTGCAAAATACCGACGGATTCCTCGCTGAGTGTCAAGCCGCAGCATTCATCGTAAAACGGTTCAAAATCCGGGTGGTTTTTCCCCTGCGGGTAAATCGTATCGTCAAAGATACCGCACTGCCCGCTGTCTACGCCAATACCGTCGGAGCAATCTTCCCATTTTTTGATTTCCGCCACTTCATAATCCTCATGCACAGCCATAATGCAGGCAATGCGGATCCCAAAGCGGCCTTCATCCTGACGGGATGCAAATACGCGGTATGTACCAGGCTTAACTTTGACACCCAGCTCCATGCACCAAACATCACGGTCGTAGCATGGATCCGAAACCACCACGGTCCCGGACAGTTCAATGGTTCCCAGTTCGTTAATTGTTGTCTTCATCGAAGTCAACCTCCTTATAAAATTTGTGAAAGCAGGCGGTCAAGGTTGATTTGTCCTTGGAGCCGCTTCCTAAGTCTGCTCATGCGCCCGGAAACCGATTTCGGCTTGATGCCCAGTTCCGGCGCGATTTCCTCGTAGGTAAGGCCGTTTGCCCGTTTCCGTACCAAATCTATTTCTGATGGCGTGAGATGGGACGCCACCTCCAGCCATAACAGCGTGGAGGTAGTATCCGCATCTTCATCGCGCTCGTAAGCGACGGCGGTTTCCACCAGGCAGGTATCGGAAACGCAGAACGCTTTCCGGCGTTTTTCGGCGTTAAAGTAATGACCCAGCGCAGAGCGCATGGCACCCCAGGCGATGGTGTCAAACTTATACTGCCTTAATTCCGGTTCCAAAAGATAACGCTGCACAGCGCCTAAGTATCTGAATATCACAACATCGTAATAATCCTTGACACTCAAGCCCCGCGACCGCAGAAAGCGGAAAACAACGTCATGGTGCCGTTCGGCAAACTGCCGCTCATGCTCTGTCAGGGCCGTCATTCACTTCCTCCATTCCCGGAACAGGAGACGGCGGGGTGATTGCTCATCCCGCCGTCTCATTCCAAAATATTTTATTTGCGCCGGTTCCTTAGAACGGCAGCTCATCGTCAGATTCGATTTCCACGAAGCTGGCTGGCGGCGGATCGCCGTATTGGTATCCGCCATTACCATTTCCGTTGCCGTTACCATTCTTCTCGGGCAGCGCCAAGCCTGTGCCGGCGAAATTCTCCGCCTGGGCAGCCTTTTCCTGAATGTACCGCGGCAGAGATGCAAACACCTCATATGTCGCCGCGTCATCCATATCAAAGAATGTCACGCTTTCCGCTTCCGGTTTTGGCGACCCCTTGGGCAGTGCCATGATGTTTTCCACCACCGCAAAGGTGCCGCGCTCGTTGGTCTTGTGAATGAGCTGGAGCTGGCAGCCCGCGCCGAGGAGCTTTTTCAGGTCAAAGCCTTGCAGCTCCTCCGCGGTGAAAGCCGCGCCGCGCCATGACTGAAGCATTTTACGCAGTGTGCTGCGCTCATCCAAAGACATGGTAAAGTCCTTGCTTACCTGCCGCGGCAGGGTTTCGCCATTGATTTCGACAGTCTCGCCGATGATGTTCCAGAGGATCTTCACCTGCTGCGTGCTTTTGTCGAAATGCTTGTTGTACTGGATCCCCAAATCCACGACCATCGTGCATACGGCGGTATAGACGCCGGCCTCCAGGGGGGCGCTCCTTTGAAAAGTTTGTGTTGTTGTCAACATGATAAATCGTTCCTTTCTTTTTTTACATTTTGATGTACCTTGAAACAAGGTTCGTTAGGTTGGCCGGCAGCTTGGTAATATCGGTGACATCCAAAAACCCGTCGCCATAAATGCGTTCGATGTTTGGCTTATCGTCCCCGATGGCTGCCGCGAACATGGTAATGCCTTTGTTCTGGTATTCTCTCTTGATGCCGCGCAGATCGGCCTCAGCCTCTGTGCCGTAGTAGTTGTCTGCGGCAGGCTGCCCGTCGGAAACCAGAATCAGCAGACGGATCTGCTCATCCCGTTTCATCAGGCGTTCCGCCACGAAGCGCAGGGCCGCGCCGTCTCTGTTTCCGCCTCTGGCCGAAATATCCATCAGCCGGTATTTGTCCTTTCCGTCCATAGAATCAAACTCAGCGTAAGCGTAAAGCTCCACATCGTTCCATTCCGAATGGCCGTAGACCATGACCGGGATACCCAGCGCGTTGCAGAAGTCATGGATCACAAGCGCGGCCGCCCTGGCGTTGGTCACTCGGTCGCAGCAGTGCATGGATCCGCTTTCGTCTACCAGCAAGCCGACCGCCAGCTTTGGCGCGTCGTCGGGAAGCCGGTTATTATAGAAATACCGGCCGTCATCCCGTACCAAAGACCTGGCACTCAATCGCTTGCCCATCAGTAAGCCGTTCAGCTTGCCGCCTTCGCGGCTGTCCTTTAGGGCCTGCAACACCTGCTTTTGCATCCGTTTGGAGAGCAGGAGCAGCGCGGGCGCGATCTTTTGGTAGGCGCTGATCAACTGCTGGTCTACCACACTCATGCGGTTGACCGTGACATGGATGCCTCTGTGCGCGTTGCCGTACCGGATCCGGCCGGCCTCCTCCTGAAGCTCATCGGTCAGCTCCTCGTCCAGAAGGCGGTAGGTTTTATCCTCCGCAGCCTGGTTAAGAACCCTTGCGATGTCTTCCGCGGAAGATTCGTAGCCGGTGCCGGTGTAGTCGCTGTTGTACTCAATCCCGCCACCGTCTCCCTCGTCAATGGAATCGGTTTTCTCCAGTTCGAGGCGGCCGGTTTCAAAATCAACGACTTGTTGGATTTCTTCCTTGACCTCGCCGTTTTTGGCAGGGTCGTGCTTGAATTTGCCTTTGAAGGGAACGGGGATGCCGCTGCCCTCATGCTCGCCGGAACCGCCGACAATCTGTTTGTCCAGTTCTTCCTTCAGCCTGCCGAGCAGTTCATCCAGCGTCAGTTTCCCATCCGCCAAATCCTTTTTGGTCTTTTCGATCATAGATTTGACGTAGGGCCACAGTTTCACCAGCATGGCGTTGGCGGCAATATACCGGGCGCGGCCGTCATCGTCAAAAACCGATTCGTCGATCAGCGGGATGCAATCGTACAGGGCATTCAGGTAAGGGCCTGCATAGCCGTGCAGATTGTTGATGTCGCCGCTTTTGCAATATTGAATCAGCAGGTTGACAACGATAGCGTACTCGTGGTCGCCGCGTTTCACTTGATCTGTCACGCTGGGCGTCAGCTCCGGGAGCCGGAGGTTGTTCAAAAGTATCCCGCTGCGGTAAACGCCCGGATAGGCGTCACACATGCGGACTTCAATATAAACGTCCTCCAAGATGTTCGTCAGCGTAGAGGCCGCCTTTGCGACGACCGCCATTTCCACTTCCGGTTTATCCCGGAATATTTCCTTGATCTCCGCTAGGTGGATTGCCTCGCGGGTGGTCAGATCCGACGGTTCCGCCGGATACATGCGCCCGGACCGCAGCGTGTTCATGTAAAGATGCAGCATATTAAAGTCGGTGAACAGGATGTGGCCGATTTCATGGCCGTTCAATCCTACCAAGCTATCTGAGCGGAGCTGCCGCGTCGGAAAGCTCTGCGTCAGGAAATTTGCCGCGTTGACGCTGATGATCCGGTTGTCTGTGAATGCCACCGCGGCGTTTTCATCCGGGTTCCAGGTACACCGGACCCGTGAGCGCCGCCTGTACCGTTTGGTCGCCGCCTCGGCCATATCCGTCAGATAGGCGGAATAGGGGCCGGAGGCGAACACCTCCTCATCGGTCAGCTTCAGACGCTCATTTTCAATACGCCGCTGTAGGCTCAAATGCGAAGTTCTCATTCATTCATCACCTCCCTTCATGCCGCGTACTTGGGCGCGAGGCAGGTGTTGTAGATTTCCGCCCGGTTCTCCGGATCCGCTGAGACGGAAGACAGCACGGTATACCTGGCCGCCTCCAGTTCGTCTTCGCAAATCATAAAGGACTGCACCCAGGCGATCAGCTCACGCATTCCGCAGCTTCCGTCGGTGATCATCGTTTCACGGCAGCGCTGGCTGATTTCTTCAACCATTTCCGCCATCCGCTTGACCGCCGCCAGATCCTTGCATCCTGTAATGCCGCAGACACGCTCTACCATGGTGTCGGCGTCCGGCTGTTCAATGTCCATCACCAGGTTCATACGGCTGATGACAGATTGATTGATGTCTTTGCATCCGGCGTAATCGTTATTGGTCGTGACGATAATCACGCAGTCCGGATGCCGTGATACGATTTCCCCGGTGGGCAGTGTTACGGCGTTGCATCTGTCCAATAAAGCGTTCAAACCAACCAACACGCCGGGATTGGCGATGATGGAAGGCTCTTGCAGCTCTATACAGTATCCGTAACGGAGCGCCTGAACCAGAGGGGTATCCACATACTTGAATTTCTGGCCTTGCGGCTTCGGGGCATCTGTGTCATTGCTTTTCTCAGCCTGCGCCTGCATGACCTCCAGCAGTGTGCCGTAAACCGCCTCCTCGGTGGCGTCTTCGCGGTATTCGCCGGTCAGCTTTTCATAGGCTGTCGGCGGATCCATACGGATATCGTCAAAGGTGGGCAGTTCAGCGTCACCGTTCAGCACCGGCTTGCCGTCCAAATCCGGGAGGATCTGACCCAGCAGCTCATATATTTCGCTGTTGGCGCTGCAAGTGATATAGGTGTACGGCAGATTCATCCCCGCCGCGATGGCTTTGGCCGCCTCGGTCTTGCCCGTGCCGGCAGGCCCGCGAAGCATGAAGTTCCGCATCGGCTGCGTGCCGGCCGTGGTCAATTTGGCGTGCTGGCAGATACGGACAACCTCCGAAGGGACGATGTACCAGTCTTCCAGCTTCGGGACCATTGCCAGGTCGGCGGCGGAAAGCTGCCGGTCGGACAACGGATATTTCCCGATCAAATCGGCGTGCGCGGTGGTCATTACCGGGACGCCGGGCGCCATACCCGGTTTTAGCACCTCAAAATCCCCGAACAGCGTTGACGTAGGGCTGTATGTGCCCTTGTTCAAATTCAACGCCGTGAAATTCTGGAGGTTGCCGGTGCCGGGAATATTGGTTTTGATACCCGACTGCCCTAAGCTGTCTGAGTTCTCGACCCTGCGGTATAGATTGTCGCACAGAATGAAAGCGGGGCCGACAGCCTCCTCCAGGTTTGAATATCCGTCCCCGGCGCACTCCATCAGTTTGGCGTACTCTGTGCTGAATTCGTCATCCTCCAATGCTTTCGGCATCAGAGCGAAAAACATCGCCGAGCCGCTTTCCTTATCCGCTTTCAGCGTGTAGGTTTGCGGCGCGTCCGTCGGGCTTGTGAAGCGCCCCGACGTAAACTTCCCGGTGGTCTTGTTAAAGACGGTCACATGGGTTTCACCTTTGCGGCTGGGGTATTCCGCCACAATCATTTCCCCCTGGCTGCCGATGGCGCCTTTGGCTTCGTTTCCGCCCGCCGCCATCTCCAGTGCCATATACGCCATGATCCCGCAGAGGGCTGGCGCGTGGAGCGTGGATTTCTTTGTGGAAACCGTGTTATAGCGGGAGAAATGTGATTCATCGGAGCTGTGCTGTGATATGGATGAATCGTTAAAAGGCTCCGGCAGTTTCCGCTTAAAGGTGTAGCTGTCGAATAGTTTCGTTTTTGCCATTCTGCTGATCTCCTTTCTTTCTATGCCCACGCGACCGAGAGGCGGTCGTTGTCGATTTCCCCGCGCAGGTCTCCCGCGGCAAGGACTTCGACAAGCTCCGCCCACAGGGCTTTGCCGGGCATTTCTTTTAATGTTGCTTTCACGGATTCATCCCCGTCCTCCACCACATAGACCTCGCCGGTTTCCTTGATGAAAACACGGGAATATCCGCGGGTATTGAGTTCGGTGATGACCTCGTGCAGCACTTCTTTGCCAACCCACTCGTACCAGTCGGCGACATTGGCCAGAACTGGCTCCGTTGTTTCGGCGGTTTCCGTTTCCGGAATCACCAGCTCCCCGGCGTCCTGTAAGCTGACGATCTTCATCATCG
>WRHG01000082.1 GCA_009783365.1 Clostridia bacterium
CATACTTGGTCGTATCCAGCATGATTTTGCCAAGCGGTGCGATACGCTGGATGGCAGTGGGCAAAAGCATATCGGGCTGCGCATCCAGCTTTGCGAGCATGGTTTGCCCGACGGATAGCGTAAGAATGTCCAGCTCATCCACATCGACCACACATTCAAGGTTCGCAAGCGACTCGGCCGTAAGCAGCAATTGTCCTTTCACCACTTGCTGACCGGGCTGTACATACACCACGGTCAGCACACAATCCTCCGGCGCCGTAACATGCCTTTCACCGGCATTTTCATAACGCGCGTCGGAAGCATCCAGCAGGTAAAGGGTTTCTCCGCGCGAAACGGTTTGACCCTCCTGAACCAGTATGCCTGATACGATACCCTGGGCGGCAATGGGGATCGGCGGTACGCGGCGAACCTTTCCCCTGCCCACTCTGTCCCTGTCCTTATATTCATTCCCCGTACCCCGGTAAATGCGTACCGTCTCTTCGATATCAAATGCCCCCGCCGGAAATTCCACCACAAACGCGGAGCCGGCAACGGAAACGACACGCCCCTCCGCTTCCTTTTTGTTCTTGCTGCCGCTTTTATTATTATAGCCACGCACTTCTTCTCCCACACGGATATCGCGATTGTCCGCGTCGTTATAGGCTGTGAATATGGTGGTGCTGAGCCACTGAACGTCCTCGCGCTCCAGATAGCACAGAGCGCCGTATTCCCTTACAACATTCTCGGCGGAATCGCCGATTTTGGCATGCTGAATGCGGATCACGCCGTCGTAAGGCGCAGGTACGTCCATTGGCCGCACCTGCATCAGCACTTCGTCACGCTGGATCGTATCGCCCGCCGAAAGGGTAAAGGCTTCCATTTGTCCGCCCATCGGGGCATACAAGTATACGGTTTCGCTAGCCTGTACGGTTCCCTTGGCCCATTTTTCGCCGACGGGCGGATTATCAAACCCTCCCTCCTCCCCTGCTGCCAGCGGCGTGAACAGGTACGCGCAAAGCGTTATCAGCAGTATACTGCGAACTGTTTTCATTAGTTGCCTCCTATTCAACGCTTTTCAGCGCTTCTACCATGTCTACCTTCTTAAACTTTCCGCCAATGATATAATTGACCATTTGTGCGAAAATCACCGCAAGAACGGGCGTATAAATCCAGCTCGCCGGCGCTATATATGGAATGAACTCCAGGGTGTTGGGCAACCCCGCGTGCAAAACCCACCCGTGCAAATGCGGCCCAAACAACAGGCCGAACGGAACGCTCAAGGCGACAATAATCGTATTTTCACGTAAAATAACACGCTTGTTTTCCCGGGGATAAAAACCCAATACCATCAGCGTTGCCAATTCCCGCTGCCGCTCAAAAAAGTTAATCTGCGCCAGCGTGTAAAGAACCACCAGCGCCAACGCGCCCGAAAACAGTACCATCAGTATGACCAGCAGATCCATAACCTGCGTAATGGTTCCGTTGTATGCTCTTTCTTCATCAAGGGTGCGCACCGTGTTTACGCCGTCCATATTGTCAAGCGCCCGGGGATTGAGCTCCGGGCCACATAGCATCAACACCGTCGGCGAATAGGGAAGGACGTCCAAGTAACGGTACGCGAGGCGGCTTAAGTACAGCCCTTGGCCAAGCTGCATCGTAATCGTCCCCTCCACCTGAATATTGGCGGTTTTCCCGTTTGCCGCCCGAAGCAGAACCGTATCGCCAGGTTTCAACCCGGTCTCCTCGCCAAACTTTTCGGTTATCAGCGCGCCATACATCGGCATTTTCACCGGGTTTTGACCTGCGTCCTCAACGCGGACCATGGCAGGTTCGTTTTCCAGGACGAAGAGACGCTTGCTTTGCCAGCCGCCGGCGAGCCACACCTCTATGCCGGTTTCCATCATACCCTCCATTTCCCTTGCGTTTGCTCGCTTTCGAAGGGCGTCCAAGTACCCGTCCGAGAGCTGCGCCTTGTTAAGCGTGACGCGCAGACCGTAGCGCATGGTATATCCGTAATGGTTTTCGAGCACATATTTTACCGAATCGCGCAATCCAAAACCGGTCAGCAGAAGCGTCGTGCATCCCACCACGCCTACTACGCCTATGATAACGCGGGGAATATTTCGCAGTATATTCCGCACGACCATCTTGCCGCTGAATGATACATGCCTCCACAGAAAAGGGATGCCCTCCAGAAACACGCGGCGTCCCATGGCCGGAGGCCTTGGGCGGAGCAGCGCGGAAGGTGATTCGCGCAGCGAACGCCTGCAGCTGAGAAAGCTGGCCCCGGTAGCGATCGTTACTGTAAGCGCGCTGACCGCCGCGCTCATAACCGGGTCTACATAAGGCTTCACACCAGGCAGCACATACACGTGGCCCAGCATATTAATGACCGTGCGGCCGAGAAAAAGATCCGCCATCAATAGCCCCAGCGCGGAACCCAACACCGCGATCCAAAGGCCGTAACTGGTATAATGCCAGATAAGGGTTCCGCTCCCATATCCCTGAGAGCGCAGCGTACCGATCTGCTGGCGCTGGTTATCCACCAGGCGCTTCATCGTACTCCAGGTGATCAGCGCCGCCACGAAAAAAAACACAGCAGGAAACACTTGCCCCAGCGCATGTACCTGTTCCACCTCCTCCACAGCCATGCGCACGCCTATGATGTCCTCGCGAAGCGTCACTTTTTTCTGCGCATCGTCAACCAATGCTTCAACAGCTTCCTTGATCAGCCTGACATCGGCTCCCGGCGCGGCCAAAACCGACGTGCCGGTATACGGAAACATGGCCAGCGTGCCTTCGGATACGGTAGCATAGCCAAAACGCGCCGCATCGGTCTGCATGCTTGTACCGTCGCTGTAAACGACGTATTCGGCCTGATATCCAATCCCCGCGATCAATAGTTCCAGCGGCATTCCCAGCAAGTCCAGAACCAACCGGTCTCCGATTGCAAGGCTATGGGTGTTGGCAAAGGCCTCCGCCAGGATACATTGGTTCTTTACGCCCCGTGTTAAGGCGCCTCCCGCTGCCAGCATGGGCCGGTTGATGCGCGCGTCCTCGTCGCTCATAAACAAATCAAGCTCCGGTTCGCCGGGCAGATTCTTTACCGTAGCGCGGCCTGTGACCCGCCGCTGGGCGTCCAACACCCCGGGAATTCGGGATATTTCACCCGCCTGGCGGCCGCTGATTTCACCCGCGATCCAAAGGTCAGCCAAGTTGCAGGCGGCAAACTGTTCATCCAGGCATCTCTGCATACCCATCGCGCTGCCGTTAATGCCGCAGTACAGCGTTACCGAAAGCATGCAAATAACGAGTACTGCCATAAAGGACTTCCAGCCGGAAAGGATGTCCCGCAGCAACTTTTTGTTCAGCATATTGCCGCGCTTTTTATGCCTTACCACACGATTTCCTCCATGGGCCTTGGAGCCGCGTTTTCGATGATTTCACTGATTCGTCCGCTTTTCATACGAATGACAGACTGGGCGGCCGGCACGATCGCCGCGTTATGGGTGATGATCATTACGGTTTTCCCCGTATCGTAACATACATCCCGCAATAGCCCAAGCACCATTCGTCCCGTTTCGCTGTCCAACGCGCCGGTTGGTTCGTCACACAACAGTAATCCGGGGTTTTTGCAGAGTGCCCTGGCTATCGCAACCCGCTGCTGCTCTCCCCCTGATAACTGCGCCGGAAAGTTGTTCATCCTCTCGCCCAAGCCAACCCGCTCCAGCGTCTCCGCCGGGTCCAGCGCATTGCGCCCCACTTGCCGCGCCAGCTCTACGTTCTCCAGCGCGGTTAAATTCGGCATTAAATTATAAAACTGAAATACAAACCCTACCTCGTCGCGGCGATATTGGTTCAGCTTCCTGTCGTTTAGCGGCACAATATCGCAGCCGTCGACTAAAATTCGGCCTGCGGTTGCGCGGTCCATACCGCCAAGCAGGTTGAGAACCGTGGTTTTTCCGGCGCCGCTGGGGCCGAGCACCGCCACAAAAGCTCCGTCCCGCACGGTGAAACTGGCTTCCTTTACGGCGTCGATCCGCACTTCTCCCATCTGATAGGTCTTGTAAACATTTTCAAATACGATATCCGCCATGACTACTCCTTTACAGCCGGAATGAGCGCGCCTTCAGGCATCGCGAGGATGCGCTCCACGAAGTTCTGCAATAGGGTGATGATCTCTTCGGCGGCAGGCATTTCGGCGCCCAGGCACACGCCGATAAAGCCAGAAAGAATGAAGCGGGCCGTATACTCAGGATATGCCACATGAAAGTCACCGCTCCGCCTGCCATCGGTGAGCAGCTGCGTAAGATAGGGCATAAGCAGGCGGCGTGTCTGCTGTTCAAACAAAGCGTGCAACTGTGTGCTGATGGCCGGCAGGCGCAGCGCGTCATAACAGTGCATCAGGAAATTTGTAATGACCGAA
The DNA here is from genome assembly GCA_009783365.1 of Clostridia bacterium. The sequence goes on from WRHG01000082.1 coordinate 4,406, forward strand.
AAGGCCTCGCGTATACGCTCTATTGGCGGCGTTTCTTGCGCGGCAATAATCTGAGCGATATGCTGCAAAAGCTGTTCGCCCATTTGCTCAAGCACGGCAAACAGCACGTCTTCCTTGCTCTTAAAATAATAGTAGAACAACCCTTGCGCCACGCCTTGGGTTCGTACGATATCATGCACGGTCGTCTGTTCGTATCCGTTTTGTTGAAAGAGTTCACAGGCGGTTTGTATCATTTCTTGCCGCCGGACCTCCCGCGCTTTGCTGATACGAGCCACATCAACACCTCCCAGGCATATCAACAATATAGTCCAGTTTATAATAATAAACTGACTGATGTCAATCACTATATCCCTGCCGAGTGTGTCGAATTCATTTCCACGACTTGTACAAACCGGCAATCACCTGCTCTATCGGCGCTTTTCGGATTTCCATATCCTTAACGCCCTCAAAATCGGACAATTGCTTAAGCATCTGTTTCACCGGTTTTTGGGTCACATCGGCCTCAAACAGAAAAATGCCGTTTTCAGCGCTGATAAGCTTGGCATCACGAAGCGCCGGCACAGACCCGGCCTCCATGGTTACCATGAATCTGGTCAGATTTCCGGTGATATCCCGCAAGCCGGCAAAACTGCCGTCATAGGCGATCCTGCCGTTGGAAATCATCAGAATGCGCTGCGCCATTTCTTCAAGATCATCCATGTCGTGACTTGTGACAATGATGGTAACGCCCCTCTCACGGTTGATCTTTTTAAGGAACTCGATCATTTGCCGCTTCGCAACAACGTCAAGTCCGAGGGTAGGCTCATCCAGCAGAATTAGCGTGGGATCATGCAGCAGCAGCATGGCAAGGTCCGCCCTCATCCGTTGCCCCAGGGACAGTTCACGCGCAAAGGTTTTCAGCAAGTCCCCAATATCAAGCAATTCTACCGTCATTGACAGATTCTTGCGGTAAACCGCGTCCGGGATATCCCAAACAATCTTTTTCCACTCGAAGCTTTGAATGACCGGATGATCCCACCAGAGTTCCGTACGGTTGCCGAACAGTACTCCCAAGTGCTTCATAAGGACGCGGCGTTCCTTTTGCGGGGATAAGTCCAGGACAGAAATTTCACCGGAAGTTGGCAGCAACATACCGGAAAGCAGTTTCATCGTCGTACTTTTTCCCGCGCCGTTGGGCCCGGCATAGGCGACGAATTCTCCCCTCTTGATGTTAAAAGACACATTCTCCAGCGCGCATATATCCCGTTTTTCCGGCTTAAGCAGATTTTGCAGGATTCCTTTTCCCGTATTGTCACGCTGCCACTGGGAAAACACCTTTGTAACGCCGCTTACACTAACGGCGGAAACCGTGTGAGACATATCTGTTAGCGCCTTTTTGGGCATAATGCCTCAATCCTTTCCTGAAAAGATAACCTGCCGCAAGGGACAGGAACAGCGCAAAAACCATTGGATAGCCGCCAGTCAGGCCAAGCGGCGGCTTGCCCAAAAGGCACATGGACGGAAACCATGCCATCAACCCTTCCGGCAGTATGGTTACCAAGGGAATTTGCAGGAAAACCGGCATTCCGGACAAGGGGAACGTGCTTAGAAACCATGTATCGTCAATAGCCGTGCTGGAGATTTCCTCGGCAGCCACCGGCGCGTAAAACGCCATGCTTGAAACAAGGTAGGACCGCGCGGCGATGATGATCGTCGTGGTAATCAGGTAGGCGGCCAGCGAAAGGATCCACCAGAACGTGATTTGCAGGCTCAGCCGCCCGGCGGCGACGGCCATCATCAAGATACCAACGGCAAAATTGCTTCCTCCCGTAAACGGCGCAAAGCCGCAAGTGAGCAACTGTATTCCCAGGGGCAGCGGCTGAACCCGAAAATGCTCAAGCTGACCGCGGCCTATAATCCTGCTGATGTGGATGTTATTCCCCGCCCCGAACGTGATGAAAACACCCGTGACCATTGTAGAATAAGCCATCATAAACAACACTTCACCGGCGCTCATTCCGCCGATTCCGCCAAAGCGCGTTGCTATAAGAAAAACGCCTGATACCGTGGAGATGTTTGAAATAACATCGACGCTCATGACAATCAGGGCGACCCTGGTGTCACGCAGCAGCCACGCCAAGTCCATTTTTGCCGATATGGCAAGCAGCCGCCCGATGCGCTTAAGGGTTATCTTATCCGCCATAGCTTACCATTCCTTCCTGTGATTTTTTGTACACAAGCAATGCGGCCGGCCATAGGATGAGGTTCCAAAGGACCTGAAGCGTGATCGTCCGGCCGATGTCCGCCGCGCCCGATAATATGGATAGGGGGGCTCCGCCAAGGCAGGCGAAGGGCTGATACGACATCACCTCCGCTATTCCAAAGGGCAGCAGCCTGATGGGAATGACAGTCCCTGAAAACAGCGATACGACGGCTAAACGGATACGCCCCACAAGCCAGTTCATATTCCGCAGCCGGATCGTCAGGCAGGCGAACAGACAATCCACGGCAAAGCCCAGCGTGACGCAAAGCAGCAGACTTACGGCGAATAGCGGCGAGGCCGGAATGAGATTCACGCCAAACAGCGGCGCGATGAACGCCATTGGCACGGAAAACAACGCAAACATTGGCATCCAGCCGCCTATCGTAATCGCGGCAAGCTGCCCAAGCACCGAAAGCGGGCGGCCATACAGCTTGAGCAGCACGCCTTCGGAAAGCCATCCCGTCGCGGGCGTTTTCACAGCCAACTGATCGCTAAGCAACGCGCTGGCGTAGGTATAAGAAAGCATTTGATCAAGGCTCATGCCGACCCGCGCGCCAGAGGACATCACCGCTCTCCATAGGTAAAGAAGCGGAATGAGCGTAAAAATTTTGATGAGCATATCGGGCAGCAGGTAAGCGATCCCGCCGTTTGTCTTTTCCAGAGCGGACAGACAGGCGGTTTTTATATATTTATTCATATGCGTTATACTCCTTGTATCAATAGACGCGTAAAAATGCCCGGGCAGCCGTTTCGTGCCCGGGCTCCGTGTTCAGGCCTGCGGGTTAGGCCAAACAGCGATGGGGCAAGAAGCAATCAATACGGCTTGAATGGGCGCAAAACTCTTGGGAAGACCTTCCAATAGCGTAAAAAACCGGCAAAAGGGCAGACTTCCCCCTTGTTTCCACATTTAAAAACGCGAAACTTTTTACGCATTCGCAACTGGCGAATACGGCTCCACCGCTTGCAAAAGCCGCAATAATGATAGCTTGCACCCCCTTTCCATCCATTACATCCATTATAGCATAAGGCGCGGGCACCGGTCAATCCATTCTGGAATAATTGGGGCTTTCCTTCGTAATGGAGATATCGTGAGGATGGCTTTCCTGTAAACCGGCGCCAGTGATTCGGATAAACCGCGCCTTCTTGCGCAGGGCATCGATGGTGGGCGTGCCA
>WRHG01000083.1 GCA_009783365.1 Clostridia bacterium
CTGTACGTTCATTGAAGCACATTGGACAGGCTTGAGGCGAAAGTGACGGACACCGGAATGGAGTCCCTCACCGAGAGAGAATGTGAAACCCTGTCCATCTACGGTCCGGCCGTTAAGCGCTTTGCGAGGTATTTGAAAACATTTGCCGAGATGGGCATCCTCATCGCCACGGGAACGGATATGACCAACCATCGTGTGCCAACATCTCCTGTGGATCGGGAGGCCGGCCTGATGGTGCGCTATGGCATGAGCCCGGTATGGGCCATCGGCGCCAGCACGCTGAACTGCGCCAAGGTTCTGGGGCTTGAGGACCGGCTTGGCGAACTTGCCGCCGGAAAGGCCGCCGATATACTCGTCGTGGAGGGCGACGCCTCCGGCGATATTGCGGCCTTAAGCCGGGTCAAGGAGGTTATTCAGGCGGGCAAGACCGTCCGCCGGGAGATATAGCCGCATAGAGGTTTGCACAAACAGACAAGAGCCGCCGCGCCGGGTTCCCCGGGCGCGACGGCTCTGCTTTTGTTGGTCGTTTTCCGGGCGACGCCTGTTACGGAAGATCCGCCCACTTCAGGTCGAAAATGGCCAGCGGCGAAGCTACCACGTCCACCAGCCGGTCCGCCTGCAGATACACTTTCGTGGAGAACTGGAACATGATCACCGGCATGTCCTCCATCAGAATCCGTTCCGCCTCACGGAGATACTCCGTCCGCGCGACGGGGTCGCCGCCGTTCAAAGCGGCGTTTTTCATTGCCTCGTCGAAGGCCGGATTGTCATACTTGCCGTAGTTGTAGAAGTGATTGGAAAGCATGCAGTCCAGGAACGTCGTCGGATCCGCCATATCGGCTCCCCAGCCCTGGAAGGTGATGTCAAAGTTCCCGCTCATGCGGTTGTCAAGCCTCGCCCTGGATTCCTGACCATCCGGGGAAATATCAATGCCGAGGTTGGTCTTCCACATGGCGCACATGGCTTCGCTGATGGCCCTGTTCCTGTCGCTGGTGACGCCATAGCTGAGGAAACCGGCCGGGAAGCCCTCTCCGCCCGGGTAGCCCGCTTCGGCCAACAGCTTCTGGGCTTCTTCCACGTTGCCGTGTACGTCTATATAGCTTACGGTGCGGAAAGGCTCGCTGGGATTTGCGGCGGAGGGCATGCTGAGGGGAATGAAGCCGTCAGCCGGAGCGACGCCGCCGCCAATGACGGTCCTGCAGATGCTGTCCTGATCAAGCGCCATTACCAGCGCCTGGCGCACTTTCACGTCGTCATAGGGCGCAGTCGTGCAGTTGTAGGCCAGCCAGCCGGTGCCGAGCGTTTGGAAAGACCGCAGGATGCCCTGCGCTTCGTACATCATCATGTCGGCGGTGGACATTTCCAGGTTGGTCAGGTCGACTTCGCCGGTTTCAAAGAGCGTCAGCTCCGTGCCGACGTTTTGCACGAACGTGAACTTAACGCCATCCAGCTTGACATTATCCGCGTCGTAATAGTTTTCGTTCTTCTTTGCCAGGATGTATTCGTCCTTCTTCCACTCGGCCACGACAAAGGGGCCGGCGGTGGAGATCGTCTCCGGGCTGGAACCAAATTCATCCACGCTCTCGCAGAACACCTTGTCGATGACGGCGTAGGTGTTGTACCCGAGCATCTGATCAAAGAAGGGGGTCGGGTTCTCAAGGGTGATCTCCACCGTCAGATCGTCAAGGACCTTGAGGCCAACTTCAGCCATGGCTTCTTCGTAGGTTAGGGGAGAGTCGTCTTCGAGGCTCATGTTGAAGGCTTCCATACCCTTGATGTAGTAGAGAATGAAAGCGTACTCACTGGCGTAGTACGGGTCCGCCGCGCGTGTCCAGGAATAGACCACATCTTCTGCGGTGATGGGGTTTCCGCTCGAGAACACGAGGCCGGGCTTCAGCGATACGGTCCAGACCAAACCGTCGTCGCTGATGGTGTAGCCTTCGGCCAGTTCCGGCTCCCACTCGCCTTTCAAGTTGAGCCTGTACAGGTAGCCGTTTAGATTGATGTACATGTTGACGGAGGCTGTTGTGTGCCTTTCACACGGATCAAGGGTCTCGTCAAACACGCCGATGTTGTAGACGGCGATTTTCTCGCCGCTGTTTTCAGCCGTTGCGGACGCGCCCGCCGTGAAAACGCATAGCATGAGGACAAACACCAGCGCCAGGGATATCCTTTTTTTCATCAGGGACTCAACTCCTTACTATTTCTATGTATATAAGCGTCATTCGCACGACGTTGTTTTTCCAGATTCGGGCATGCATGTGGAGTTGGCTGGGTACCGGAGCGCGAAGGGTGGTTTCCCGCCATGTTTTAGGATATCAGTGTATCAGATGACACGCAACAAGCCGTCCCGCCGTCGTTTCGAGACCGGGACAGGCTTCAGCGCAAACCGGCATAGCGTTCGGACACCGGGTCCGGAACGTACAGCCGCTGGGCGGGTCGATCAGGCTGGGCAATTCCCCGGCAATCAATACGCGTTCCTTTTGGCGTTCCGTTTCCGGATCGGGTATGGGGATAGAAGAAATAAGCGCCCTCGTGTAGGGATGCACCGGGTTTTGAACGAGCTCGTTCGCCTCGGCAAGCTCCACCAGGCGGCCCATGTACATGACGCCGATCCTGTCGGAGATATACCGAACCATGGAGAGATCATGCGCGATGAACAGATAGGTGAGGCTGAGCTTGGATTGAAGCTCTTTCAGGAGATTGATGACCTGCGCTTGGATGGAGACGTCCAGCGCGGAAATCGGCTCGTCGCACACGATAAATTTAGGATTTGCCGCAAGCGATCGGGCGATACCCACCCTTTGCCGCTGCCCGCCGGAAAACTCGTGCGGGAAACGGTTGGCGTGGTCTGAGTTGAGCCCCACCATGGACAGCAGTTCCAGCACGCGCTCCCTCCGCGCCCCCGGACCGACGGACGAGTCGTTTTCGAGCGCTTCGGAGATAATTTCCGAAACGTTCATGCGCGGGTTGAGCGACGAATAAGGATCTTGAAAGATCATATGCATCTTCTTGCGAGCGGGGATAAGCGCCCGCTCTGTGAGGCTCGAAATGTCCTCGCCGTCGAAGAAAATGTGCCCTGAGGAGGGTTTGTAAAGCCGCAGTACGGTGCGTCCCAGGGTGGTTTTCCCGCAGCCGCTTTCGCCCACGAGCCCTAAGGTTTCGTTTTCGTACAGGGAGAAACTTACGCCGTCCACGGCCTTGAGCTGGCCGGACCGGCTAAACATCCCGGTATCCTTTTTAACGGTGAAGTATTTGCATAAATCCCGAACCTCCAGCAACGTTTTCGCGGCCACTATGCTATCCCTCCTTGCCCGAATTCATCGATAAAGTCCGGGTGCAGGCGCCAGCACTTCACGTCATGCCCCTGTTTCGGCTGATAATGGGGCGGCGAACCGTCCCTGCAGCATTCCATCGCGTAAGGGCAACGCTCGAAATACATGCATCCTTTGCGCTCCAGCAAAAGGTCGGGCGCCGATCCAGGAATGGATTCGAGCGCTTCGTCTCTCCGGTCAGCCTTGGGCAGCGCTTTAAGCAGCCCCGCGGTGTAGGGATGCTCGGGCCGATAGAACACATCGTCTACAGGGGCGGCTTCGACAATCTCACCGCCGTACATCACCATGACCTTATCGGCCATACCCGCCACAACGCCCAGGTTGTGCGTTATCAGGATGACCGATGTGCCGAGTTCGGTGCAAAGTTCCTTGATGAGGCTCATGATCTGAGCTTGTATCGTGACGTCCAGCGCGGTGGTCGGTTCGTCGGCAATGAGAAGTTTCGGTTGGCATAAGAGGGAAATGGCGATCATTACCCGCTGGCGCATGCCGCCCGAAAGCTCATGGGGATATTGCTTGAGGCGCTGTTCGGGATTGGACATCTTGACCTTTTCAAGCATTTCGATCATTCTGACCCGCCGCTGCGCCGCGCCGAGCTCTTTTTTATGGAAACGGAGCGCCTCCTCCATCTGGTAACCGATGGTGAATACCGGGTTGAGACATGACATGGGGTCCTGAAAAATCATGCTGACGGCGGCGCCGCGGACGCGTTTCATTTCCTGTTCCGTGAGGGCCGCCAGGTTCATGCCGTCAAAATTGATTTCTCCGCTGACCATCCTTCCGTTTTTTGCGATCAACCGCAGCAGCGACATAGCGGTTACGCTTTTCCCGGAGCCAGATTCGCCTACAACGGCGAGGATCTCCGCCTCTTCCATGGAAAAGCTGATATGGTTGACGGCGTTTACCTGTCCAAACTTTGTGGAAAATGTAACTTTCAAATCCCGTACATCCAACAAGCTCATCCGTTTCACTCACCTTTTCATTGGATCGAACGCCCTTTGCAGGGCGTCGCTGAGGAGATTGAAAGCCAGTATCGTAACGCTGATAAACAGGGCCGGGAAGATGATCAGATGCGGGAAGGCGCGCATGGACTTGATTCCGTCGGACGCGAGGCTCCCCCAACTCGGCACGACGGAGTTCATTACCCCAAGGAAGCGAAGCGATGCTTCCGTGAAAATCGCTCCCGGGATGCCTAGGGTAAGGGATACGATGATCGGTCCGATGGAGTTGGGGATCAGGTGCCTTGTCATGATCCGGTAGTTTGAAACACAGCTAACCCTCGCGGCCAGCACATACTCCCGGGACTTAAGGCTTAATACCTCGCCGCGGACAAGCCGCGCCGTGCCCATCCAGCCCGTCAGGCCCATTACCAGAACGATATTGCCAAGCCCTCCGTTTGGAAACACCTGCGCCAGCAGGATGATATAGAGCATGGATGGGATGGAGGAGAAAATTTCGACCAGCCGCATCATCAGCAGATCCGCCGTACCGCCCCAGAAACCGGATATGACGCCATAAAAAACCCCGACCACAATCGATATGGACGCGGCGACAAAGCCGACCAGCAGAGATATCCTCGCGCCGTGAACCACCCGGATGGTCATGTCACGGCCCAGATTATCCGTGCCCATCCAGTGGGTGGCGTTTGGCGTTTGAAAGGTGTTTTCAAGGTTCTGATATTCGTATGAGTAGGGTAAGAGTACGGGTCCCAATAACGCGATTAGGACCATGAGAAGGACGACGACCGCTCCCGCCATGCCCAAAGGGTTATGCAGGAGGCTGTCCAGGGAATCGCGCAAATATGTGGAGGAAGGCCGAAGGATCAGATCCGCTTGCCTTTCCTCGCTGCCGACGCGCCTGAACGACAGCTTTGAACCGCCTTCCAGGGATACGCCCGTATTCATGCGCTCTCACCTCCCTGTAAACTTTTTCTGCCTTGACTGATCTTGATCCTTGGGTCAACGAGCGAGTACAGAACATCCACCAGCAGCGTGATCACAATGAGGATGGTCGCGTAAAAGATGGTCAGGCCCATGATCATCGAATAGTCCCGTTCGAAAATGGCCTTGGTAAACTGTTTGCCAAGGCCGGGTACGGCGAAGATCTGCTCGATCACGACGCTTCCGCAAATGATCCATACGAACATAGGACCCGATACCGTCAGGATGGGCAGCAGCGCGTTCTTCAGCGCATGTATGTAATGCACGGTGAAAGAGCTCGCGCCCTTGGCCTTTGCGGTCCGGATATAGTCCGCGTCCAGTACCTCCAACATGCTGGAGCGCATATATTTCGTTACCGTGGCGAGTGGAAGGGCGGCAAGCGCCACAATGGGCATGATGGCGTGTTTCCATGTTCCCCACAATGCCGGCGGAAGGAGGCGCAGTTTATAACCGAGAAAGTACATGAGCATCGTCGCCACGACGAAGTTGGGTATAGTGATAAACAGCGTCGTCATAACCTTGATCACAGCGTCCGGCGTTTTATTCTCCAGGAGTGCGCTGATGATGCCCAGGGGGATACCCAGGGTGATGGCAATGAGGAACGCCCATATCCCCAAATAACAGGATACCGGGAAAGTCCGCTCGATGATGCTGTTGACGGTTTCGCCCGGGATTAAATAGGAGGGCCCGAAGTCGAACATGGCGACGTTTTTCATGAAGTGCAGATACTGCTGGAATACGGGCTTATCCAGATTATACTTGCGCTCGAGGTTGGCGATAATCAACGGCGAAAGCGGCCTCTCCCGGGAAAAGGGCCCGCCCGGAATAGCCCTTGAGAGCCAAAATGTGAGGGTAGCGATAAAAAAAATGACCAGAATCGCCATGCACACCCTTGTAAAGATATACCTAAACATTGCCAATCCCCCGCAATTTGAATGATTGATGGTTATCTTTGAGTGTTTTACAACACGAAATGGTCACGGATTAATGGAAACCTTATATACGCTTTTTCACCTTATTCTTACACGAAAGCGACAGAAAAGTCAATAGCGCCGCCGGAAGCCAAATGCCGACTGCGCGGTTGGCGCCGCGTGGACGCGGTATGGTATAATGGGATACCTGGGTAGTGGAGGCATATTGCAATGAAAAGTACGATGGGCTCCGGCCGGTCAATGACGGACGGCTTGCAACTGATCCGCGCCGCCGAAACGGGGGATATGCCGACTGTCGAAGCGTTGCTGCAACGGGATGTGTATGTCCATGCGCAAGACAGAGAAGGCAGGTGCGCGCTTGTAGCCGCCGCGTATGCGGACCGGCTCGATCTTGTCGATATACTGATTGCTGCCGGAGCGGATGTCAATATGAAAGACAACACGCTGCAAAGCGCCTATTTAATTTCAACCTCCGAAGGTTATATCGGGTTGCTGCAGAAAACTCTGCAAGCGGGAGCGGATGTCCACGCTACGGACAGCTACAACGGGACCGGTCTGATCCGGGCCGCCGACCGCGGGCATGTGGCGATCATCAAAGAGCTGCTCAAGACTGATATCCGCGTAAATCATGTAAATAGGCTGGGATGGACCGCGCTGCTTGAGGCGATCATCTTGGGCGATGGCGGGCAACGGCATACGGAGGTCGTTTCTCTGTTGGTTGGCGCCGGCGCAGATGTTTGTTTGCCGGACAGAGAGGGTATTTCTCCCTTGGCGCATGCCCGGAACGGCGGATACGCCGGGATCATAAGAATACTGGAAGACGCGGGAGCTATATAGGATATCGGCGTAAGGATTGCCGGGAACGCGCGGATCGTCGTTTATTGCGTTTGAATCTCTTTATAGATAAAGCCCGTTTGCCAACGGAACGATAACATTGGCAGACGGGCCTGTTTGGAAGCTTTTAGTAACGGGTGACCGTTCCTTCCATTTTGGCAAGCTCCACGGTGACCTTATTGTTATCCCAGGATAGATCGAGCGTGATGATCTTCCCTTCGTCCGCCGAAGCGATGCCGAACTGTATGCCGCCCTTGAACGCGCCGCCATCCTTCGTCCCGGCTATTATGAAACCCGCCTCTTGTAGCGCTGCGGTATATGCGTTCACGTCAGCGTCGCGGGACTGGGTCTCATATGTGTAGTCCTTTTTCCGTATACCTCCGGTACTGGAGGCGCTTCCGACGCCCGTAACTTTTCGTTCTCCGACAACCGAGTTGAATGAAGGAATCTGGTCGCCGTCGAAACTGTAGGCTTGCAGCTTTTTCGCGTTGTTCATCGAGGCGCTGGCAACAAGAAACAGAACTCCGACGAGGAGTACGATCGCCAGCACGATGATCAGGGTAATTTTTTGCGTCTTCTTCATGGTTTATGCTCCCTTCATAATGCATCAATGCGCCTGTTGAGCCGGTCCCGATACCGCATAGTATATGCACGGCGCGCCGTTCTGTCACCTGCATGTTTATGTAGGGTTGGAGAAAGCAAGTCTGATAAGGCTGTTGCAAGGCGGCTTAATCTTAAATC
>WRHG01000084.1 GCA_009783365.1 Clostridia bacterium
GTAATCCCAGCTGTTAGCCAAGCCGCCGTAAATTTCGCTGCCCGGAAAAATGAATCCCCGATTCTTGCATAGGGCCACCAGCTTATCCATGGTTAACGCCGCCATATTGCTCCTCCTGCCTGCGTTTGCTGAAAAGGATAAGGATATGAACTCAGTCGTTTTTTATCATAGCGGGCGCCGGGTGCATTGTCAAGTTGGCCGCCCGGCGCGTTTTCTCCGGTTTGCAGGGCGTGGCTGAACGGTACGATCAATAGGAGTGCGGCCTATTGTGCTGGTAATCGAACATCTTTTGCTGTTTCGGCGGTTTTTTTCGCTTTGGCATGGAGACGCACGAAAGAGCCAGCAGTACCAACGAAGCCCAATATCCCCAGCCAAGCCGCGCCATATTGTATTCCGCAACTCCGCGGAAGAGTTCCCAGTCTCCCGGCGCCGGTTCCGTAATTGTCTTTGCGGCTTGAAGCAGCGCCGTTGCTTTTTCAAACAGCCAGGACAGGTTTGCCAACCCGGCGGACGCCAAGGGTTTCAGGAAGAAATAGGTCATAATGCCTGCCGTAAACAGGGAAACCGCCGCAACGGATATGCAGAGTTGGTGCGTTCCACGCCGTGCTGATAAGGATATCAGCGCGAACAGGCCCAAGGCGAAGACGGGAAACAGATACGGCGCCGGAGAAAAGTACAGCCCGGCTGTCAGCCCGGCCATGCGGTACAGGGGGATATCCTGGCAGACAAACTCCAAAACCGGCCCAAGGGCATAAGACGCCAGCGCGGCCGCGGCGATGAAAAACCGGATGAGGCGGCTCATAAGTCGCATATGCGGAAACCTCCTTGTGCGGAAGCGGGGTCATCGCGCCTTGATGTACATGCAGAAAAAAATGCCGCCGCCGGCCGATACGCTTGTACTGCTCAGGGTAAATGAATACGTTTTCCGCAGAATGTCCTGTACGGCTTGACAGAGCGCATCTTTTTCCTTCGGGCTTTTCACCCGCACATAAAAGCGTTCCTCCCTGCCGTTAAAGTCAGCGGCAATGCGCCGGGCTATGTTCTGTAAATGATCGCCCTGGTAGATCTCGGGCTGATGGACGCCGTTATAGGGAAAGAAGCCGTCCAGCGCGGCCGCGTCCGGTTTGGGGAGGTGCGTATCGTCCCATCTGTGCGTACTGGACAGATATTCGCCGGTAACATTGCAAAAAGCGTGCATGAAAGGGAAAGGCTCGCTGTCTATATCATCAAAGGTGACGTCCACATAATACCATGCGCCATCGAGCTCGATCATATTCCAGCCATGAGCTCCCCATTCCTCGTCGCCGAAACCGGATAATGCGTCTCCCACTACGGTTCTCACGTTAAATCCAGCCATTTTTGCAAGCAGGTAAAACGCGTCCGCATAGCCGGAGCAGTTTGAACGGCCGTCCAGCAAAACGCCGGCGGCTGTTTTGAAACGCTGCTGTTCCGCGGACCGGGGTATCTCCGCGGCGTTATGGTTGGCGGGGGGATTTTCGTAACTGTTGACGGAGCAGATGTAATCATGGATGCTTAATTCACGTTCCAGCGCGGAACCATTCCGGGGGTAGCCTTGTTCAAAAAAATCGAGCGCCTTGATCATTACGGCCCATTCATCTTCCGTCAAGGAGTAGTCGGATTCTATATGATCAACAGGTCGCCGGTTCTCCGGCCCGGCTGCCGCCCGCCACGCTTCGTCTGTCATTCCGAGCTCCTGCCCTTTTCGATAAATATACGCCACGCGATCCCCCGCCAGGTAGGGTTCGTCCATCATGACCGTTACGATGCTGTTCCTGGTAAGGGTGTGGGTATAGGTACGGTTGGGAAACATCATAGTCTGCGCCGCATTCTTAACATCATTTACCGTTAACGGGCTGTTGATCTGAAATTTGATCGAGGTTGAGCATTTTTCGCGGTGGTACCACAGAAAATCAATCAATTCCTCCTCATTTCGGATCTGCGGCAAGGCGGCGTTTTCCCATGGACCAAGCTCCGGTTTGGGTACAGGCGGCGGCGTTGGGGTTATGCTTGGCGCGGTCTGCTGGCTGGATGGGGACGGCATACAGGAGGGCGTTGCGAAAGGTTCCGTGCTGTTCCAGCCGTCCAGCAGCCAAGAGCCAAACGACAGGGGCTTCTGCGGCTTGCCCATCGGCGGAAGTGTGTTCTGCGGATAATCCTGCCCGTTGAGGAGCCAGTCGGCAAGGATGCCTGCGGCGCCGTTGTCCTCCGCGATCGCCGGTGCGATGGGAGCAAGCAGCATACCTATCAAGCATAAGCAGGATATACGGCGACACCTGTACGGCCGCGTATTTTTTTTGCTTGATTCGGCGGCGTTCATCATAAATTCAGCTTAGCATTTGTGCTGTTTGCTGTCAATATGCTCGCGGGTCCCGGCAAGTTGACAAAAACAACGGGGGCCGTTATGATTGCACATAGTAAAATGGTTGGCATAAACAAACGGGTCGTCCCGCTTTGTTTCCGCATAACAAGGAGTGTTGGTCGCATGAAGCTCAATTACAAGCGTACCGTTTTGGTGGGTCTGGCGTTTCTATCCATCTCCGCCTTCTGGCAAATGTATGATAATGTGGTTCCCCTTATTTTGAGAGATACGTTTCACCTGGGGGACGACGTGGCCGGCGTGATTATGGCTGTCGACAACATGCTGGCCCTGTTCATGCTTCCTCTTTTCGGTATGCTGTCGGACAGAACCAGCACGCGGATCGGAAAGCGGATGCCCTACATCCTGGGGGGTACCGCCGCCGCCGTGCTGCTGATGAATATGCTGCCCATCGCTGACAATCGTGCAAATCTGCCGCTGTTTATGCTGGCGCTGGGGTTGCTTTTGATCGCCATGTGCGCGTACCGCTCGCCGGCTGTTGCCCTGATGCCGGATGTAACGCCCAAACCTTTGCGCAGCAAGGGGAATGCCATCATCAACCTGATGGGAGCCCTGGGCGGCGTGTTCACCTTGGGGGTGACCGGTTTCTTGGTTTCCGGGGGCGGGGAGGGCCGGCAGGACTATACCTTGCTGTTCCTGGCCGTGGGGCTGCTGATGGCGGTGGCGGTAGCGGTTTTGGCCCTGACCGTAAAGGAGAAGAAGCTGGCGGACGAAGTGGCGGATTTGGAAGCGGCAGAGCCGGAGCCGGAGCCGTGTTCCCGGGATGCGGTTGCAAGCGGGCCCAAGGGCTGGGCTTCCCTGCCCAAGGATAAGCGTAAAAGCCTGCTTCTCATTTTATGCTCCGTATTCCTCTGGTTTATGGGCTATAATGCCGTGACCACCGCCTTTACCAAGTACGTGGGAGTGAGCTGGGGCGACGGGGTGAGGGATGCGTCCGAGTACCTGGGCATGGCTTCCCAATACCTGATGATCGCCACGGTGGGCGCTGTGATCAGCTTCCTGCCTGTTGGTTTTTTGGCTACCCGCTTTGGCCGTAAACGGGTCATCCAGGGAGGCGTTCTGCTGCTTGCCGCCTGTTTTGGGGCAGCCGCGTTTTATCAGAACCTGCATCCCAGCGTCTATGGGCTGTTCGCCCTGGTGGGGGTATCCTGGGCAATGATCAACGTCAATTCATATCCCATGGTGGCGGAGATCAGCAAAAGCGGTGATGTGGGAAAATTTACCGGCTACTATTACGCCTTCTCGATGGCCGCTCAGATTGTTACGCCAATCGTCAGCGGTATCTTACTGCAGCATGTGGGCTACTGGACGCTTTTTCCCTATGCGGCGCTGATGGTGGCCGGTTCCTTTGTGACCATTTCCCTGACCAGGCATGGTGACAGCAAGCCGATGCCGATGGAGAGCAAATTGGAAGCTTTCGGCGCAGGGGAGGAGTGAGCATGGCTTTGTTATGGATTTCGGTAGCTTTATTGTGCCTCGCCGCGCTGTACCTGTGGTGCGTGGCCCCCGCCCGCCGCCGTCCGGACGCATCGGCTTTCGTGGGCAGGCTGTATGCCCACCGGGGGTTGCACGACGGCAATCAAAAGATAATTGAAAACAGCCTGACCGCCTTTGGGAGGGCCGTGGACGCAGGCTATGGCATTGAACTGGATGTGCAGCGCACCGCTGACGGACAGGCGGTTGTGTTTCATGACGGGGATCTGCGGCGAGTCTGCGGCGCCGGGGGAAAGCTGCGCCATTTTTCCTATGAGGAACTGAAAGCCTTTCCATTGCCGGATGGCACGGCCATTCCGCTGTTTTCGGAGGTGCTGAGGCGGGTGGACGGAAAAGTTCCCCTGATCGTGGAGATCAAGCATGAGGGAGGCGCAGCGCGGAATACAGCCCTGGCCCTGGAGGTTCTGCGTGATTATACCGGCCCCTATTGCATGGAGTCCTTCCACCCGCTGTCGGTGCGGTATCTGAAGCGCCATGCTCCGAAGGTTCTGCGGGGCCAGCTGGCGGACGGCGGCCGCTGGAATGCCGATGATATGGCCCTGCCGTCCCACTTTGCCCTGAAACACCTGTTGGTAAATATGGTTGGCCGCCCGCATTTCGTAGCATACTCCTACCCGAAGGATCATACGCTGGCGATGTGGCTGATGAAGCGCGTTTATCGCCCCTATTTGGCGGCATGGACTATTTACGACCAGAAAATCCTGGAGAAAGCCCATAAAGGCTATGAAATGCTCATTTTCGAGGGATTTTCGCCGGCGGATTGACAACCGCCCGGCAGTTGGGTATAATACACCAGGGTTGCCGCCCCGGACCCATCTCCCGTAAAAAATTTGCACCGTGAAGCCCGTTTGCGACGGCTGGACGGTGCTTATCTGCTATATAGGCTTCGCAAAGAAGATCCCGGAGAAGAATTGGAGCCGGCGCCAACGAAAGGAGATACCACCATGACGGATGCGGAAAAAAAGATCGTGTTGACCCGCGAGGGTTTTGCTAAATTGGAAAGAGACCTTGAATACTATACGGGCGTGCGGCGCAACGAGATCGCGGAGCAGATCGCCTTGGCGCGCGGCTTTGGCGATTTGAGCGAGAACGCCGAGTATGATGAAGCGAAAAATGAACAAAGCCGTATTGAAGCCAAGATTATCGATATGGAGAACACACTGCGCAACTGCATCGTCATTGAGGACGACGAGGTGGGTACCGAGAGCGTAGGCGTCGGCAATACCGTGCGTGTAAAGAATCTGACCTTAAAAATCGATCAGGTGATTACCATCGTGGGCGCCAACGAGACCGACCCCAAGGCTATGAAAATAAGCCTTGACAGCCCCATCGGCGCGGCCCTCCTGGGGAAAAAGGTGGGGCAGACGATAACCGTGGACGTACCCGCAGGTCATTTGAAACTGAAGGTGGAGGAAATATCCCGATGACACCAAAGGAGGCAGGCGAATGACGGATCGATCCCCCATCTCCGTCGACGGAGCGCGCCCGGCGGAATACACGGCGGAGCAGCTCAGCGAGCAGGAGGGTATTCGCCGCCGGAAGCTGCAAAAGCTGGTGGAAGCCGGGCAGGACCCCTATGCCGTTACCCGTTTTGATGTAAGCCACCAAAGCCGGGCTGTGCAAGACAGTTTTGACGCGCTGGAAGGGCAGGCTGTCACCGTGGCGGGCCGTATGGTGAGCAAGCGGGTGATGGGTAAGGCTTCTTTTGCCCATTTGCTGGACGGAGAGGGAACCCTGCAAATCTATGTGAAACGGGATGACGTTGGGGAAGAGCTTTATACCGCTTTTAAAGACCTGGATATGGGTGATGTGGTGGGGGTACGGGGGGATGTGTTTCGTACCCAGAAGGGCGAGATCAGCGTACATGCCCGTCAGGTCACCCTGCTGTCAAAGTGCCTGAAGGTTTTGCCGGAAAAATACCATGGCCTCAGGGACCCGGACCTGCGTTACCGGCAGCGGTATGTGGATATGATCGTCAATCCGGAAGTGCGGGAGACCTTTCGCAGGCGAAGCCGCATTATCGCCGCTGTGCGCGAGTTTTTGGACGGCCGGGGCTTTTTGGAAGTGGATACGCCGGTGCTTCATACCCTGGAAATCGGTGCGGCTGCCCGCACCTTCAAGACCCACCATAATGCCTTGGACTTGGACATGTTCCTGCGTATTGAAACGGAGCTGTATTTAAAGCGCCTCATCGTGGGGGGATTCGACCGGGTGTATGAGGTGGGCCGCCTCTTCCGCAACGAGGGGATGGACGCTACCCATAACCCGGAGTTTACCTCTGTGGAAACCTATCAGGCCTATGCGGATTACAACGACGTGATGGAGATGGTGGAGCAACTGTATGCCTTCGTGGCTGAAAAGGTTTGCGGGACAACATGTGTACCCTGTGAAGGCCGCAGCATAGAGCTTAGAGCCCCCTGGAAACGTATCCCCATGATTCAGGCGGTGCGGGAGGCCTGTGGTGTGGATTGGGCGGACTGGGGGACGGATGGGGAGGCCCGCAGCGCCCTGAAAGCCATGAACGTTCCCGTTGATCAAAATGCCAAACGGGGGGATTGCCTGGCCGCCCTGTTTGAAGCGTATGTGGAGGACAAGCTGATTCAACCCACGTTCATCGTGGACTATCCGGTGGATATTTCGCCCCTGGCGAAGTGCAAGCCGGGCAACCCCGACTTAACGGAGAGATTCGAGTTCTTTATCTGCGGCCATGAGATGGGCAATGCCTTCTCCGAACTGAACGATCCCATCGACCAGCGCCGCCGTCTTGAGGAACAGGTGCGCCTGCGGCACAGCCAGGGCTTGTTGACCGCCAAGGTGGATGAGGATTACTTGAACGCGCTGGAGTACGGTATGCCCCCAACGGGCGGGCTGGGCTTTGGCATCGACCGGTTGACCATGCTGCTGACGGATCACACTTCCATCCGGGACGTACTGTTGTTCCCCACCATGAAGCCGCGGGAGTAGACGAAAGTATGAAGTTTCACATGCCCGTCACGTCAGAAAAGGTGAAAGATCATTTTCACTACCATCTGTGGAAGTACGTCCTGCTGGCGGCGCTTTCCGTCGTCGGATGGAATCTGCTGTTCACCATCACACAATACCGGGCGCCGGAACACCTGAGGGTGGAGTTTTATGCCGACGGGATCCATACCAAGGAGACCGGAGAGGCCATGGACGCCCTGATGATCATAATCCATGAGAATGCGCTGCCGGACATGGAGGAGGTAAGCTATACTTTCCTAACCAATGACGATACATATGGACAAATGCAGCTGACGGTGTGGATCGCCGCCGGCCAGGGGGATGTGTTCCTGTTGGGCCGGGAACGCTTCGCTTCCATGGCGGGAAGCGGCGCGATGGCGGATCTGCAGCCCTTTATCGACAGTGGCGCCCTTCATGCGGAAGGGCTTGAACTCTCCGCCGGGCAGGTGCGAGACAGCGACACCGGTAAAAAGGGTCAATACGGCATCCCCGCGGATGGCCTGCCAAAGCTTTGGGAATACGGGATCTTTCCGCAAGATGCGGTGCTTTCTGTGCGGGCGGCCTGCGGAAACATGGATGATGCCATGCAATTTTTGGATTACCTGCTGGTGAATATGCGGTAGCGCCATGTGATTGATCGGAACGGTGCGCGCAAGACCGAGCCGGAGAAGCTGATAACGGTGATCCGGCGTCCGGCGGCAAGGGTATAGACCAAAGGAGGGCCCATGAAGCGCCCCATGAGGAACATGCTGCGGCAGGCATCCGGAAGGGTGTCCTTCCATATGCCCGCCACAGGCGGGCGGGCGCCGCTCAAGGGTTTTCACCAGTATCGGTGGGACACCACGGAGCTGGC
>WRHG01000085.1 GCA_009783365.1 Clostridia bacterium
GCCATAACGGTGGTTACGCCGTCTCTCCGCTTCCACAGAGCCGAAAGGCGAATGAGAAAAAAGGACAGCAAGGTCACGACGGCCATAGGGAGCACCGGGATGAACGGAACAAAAAGGATCAGCTTCACAATCATCCCAACCCCCGCCCCGCTGTGTACGCCGTACAGAACAACCATCGGCAGGCAGGTAGCAATGGCAATGCCCGCTTCTCCCAGGGCGACCATCAGCAGGCGAACCGTCAGCAGGGCGCGGGACGATATGGGCAGCGCGCTGACAAACCCAATGTCCTTGGAAAAAAACAGCGTCGTCAGCACCATGTAAAAGTTCAGGAACAGCGCGATGAACGTACACAGTAAAAAAACCGCAGCCAACGCTCCTTCCGCCTGTCCGATGGCCGCCAAACCCTGAAACGCAAAGTATTCCACCACCACCACCATGGCATAGAGCAGCAGGAACAACAGCGCGAAGCAAACATATGCCAGCATGGCCTTTGCCCTGCTTTGCCCTTTTTTCTGGTTGGCCATGGGTTTGAGGGCCAAAAGCCGTTCCCTCACAAGCAGCCGTAAATACGCCAGCACCTTATCCCTCCTCCTCTGTCAGTTCCAGGAACAGCGCTTCCAGCGTGCCGCCTTTCTCGCTTCCCCTCAACTCTTCCAGGGTACCCCGGGCAATCAGCTTTCCCCGCCGGATGATGCCGATTTCATCGCAGAGCCGCTCCGCCACGTCCAGCACATGGGTGGAAAAAAACACCGTCCGCCCTTGCCGGCAGTGGTTTTTCATCTCCTCCTTGAGGATGTGCATGCTTTTGGGATCCAAGCCGGTCATGGGCTCATCCAAAATCCAGATGCTTGGCCGGTGAATGAGCGCGCCGATGATGGACAGCTTCTGCTTCATGCCGTGGGAGTAGCTGCGAATTTGCTGGTACGCGGCGCTTTCCAATTCAAAGAGCGCCAGGTACTTTTCGATATGCTGCTTACGCGGAGCCGGCTCCACCCCGTATATGTCCGCCAGGAAACGCAAATAGTCCATCCCCGAAAGCCGGTCGTACATTTCAAAGCTGTCCGGGACATAACCGAAAGCACGCTTCGCTTCCAGCGGGTTGCCGCACATATCCAACCCGTCCAGCCTTACCGTGCCCTCGTCCGGCTGCAAAATGCCCGTCATCAGCTTGATGGCGGTTGTTTTCCCCGCTCCATTGGGGCCAATAAACCCAAAGAGTTTGCCATCCTCCACGCTTAAGTCCAGATGATCCACGGCCTTTACCTGTCCGCCCGCATAGGACTTGGACACGTTCTCCAAACAAATCATTGTTACTTTTGAACCTCCTGCGATCTGTCGCTTTTTTTGATTTCCTTATCGCCTTTGCGCCTGCGCACGCACTCCGTCAGCAAGTATTCAATCTGGCCGTTAACCGACCGGAAATCGTCCTCAGCCCAAGCAAAGAGCTCTTGATACAGCGTGGCGGACAGACGCAAAGGGATCTGTTTTTTAACTTTGCTATCCATGATCAGCCTTTCACCTGTCCGATTGTCAATAGATGGATCCGCTGTTTACAATTGGCTGGGCGTCTCTGTTGCCGCACAGGACGACCAAGAGATTGCTGACCATCGCCGCCTTGCGCTCCTCATCCAAATGCACAACGCCCCGCTCGTTTAACTTATCCAGCGCCATTTCCACCATGCCAACCGCGCCTTCCACAATCAGCTGCCGCGCGTCCACAACGGCCGAAGCCTGCTGCCTTTGCAGCATGGCCGCGGCGATTTCAGGCGCATAGGCCAAATGCGTTATCCGAGCTTCCAGGATTTCCAGCCCCGCGATATCTACCTTCTCTTGAATTTCCAGCCGCAGCTTCTCGGCGATTTCCTGGCTGGATCCGCGCAGCGAGTGTCTGGTCACCGCTTCCTGCTCGTTCACGTCGTACGGATACAGCCTCACCGTATTGCGCAGCGCGGCGTCACATTGAATGGAAAGGAACTCTTGATAGTTCTCAACATTGAAGACGGCCATGTACGTGTTGGCCACCCGCCAGATCACAACGATGCCGATGACGATCGGGTTGCCGAGCAGGTCGTTGATTTTCTGTTTTTCATTGCTGAGGGTCATGGTCTTCATGGAGATCCGCTTTCTGGGGATGAGCGCGGAGAAGCCCGACCCGATCGCCTTGGGCAGCGCCTGCGCAGTATTTGCCGTGACGACGCCTGTGCTTACCGCCGATGCGTGAGCCGGCGCAACGGAGGACGCAAAAGGATGAACGAAATAAAAACCCTCTCCCCTCACGGTACCGATATACCGCCCGAACAAGGTAAGCACAAGCGCTTCGTTGGGCCGGACCACCTTTAGCCCGGCAAACAGGACGGGCGATATGACAAATCCGGCGGCAACCCCCAGAATGGTTAAAACAACTCCCGGCGCCACCCTCTCCGCAAGGATCGCCGCAATGCCAAAGGCAGCCGCGGCGATGCCCAGCAATTCAAACAGGATGTTCAGAAGCAACGCCGTCATGCCGTTCCACGCCTTGGCGGGAAATTCATTTTGCTTTTCGGTCATCGCAGGAAACCCTCCTTACATGATTGAATGGAGATATCAAAATGATATCTAAATAATATTACCTCACACCGACGGGTTTGTCAAGCCTTTATCCCGCCCGCGCCAAGACCTGGCTTCCCCCCCTTCGGGCTTGACACCGCAATACCGGGATGCTATTCTTAGTTGGTCCAACGGCATACCCGCAATGGCATGGCGCGGAGGCCGCTCCCGGAGAGCCGCGGATTGCCCGTCCATCCTTTTATCCAGCCCGCCATAAAACACCTTTGGAGGCCGTCATGCACAACAAGCGTTTTTTTCTTACGCAGTTGATGTTGCTATCTTTCCAGATCCTCCTCTACGGGGCGCTCTTCCTTTGCTTCTTTGCCAGCCTTTCCAGAACAAACCCGCAGATCGTCAATTTCAGCCGGACGGCGGCGACCACCATGGCTACCTTTCCCATCATCATGCTGCTCCTTCGGATGGTATATGGGGGCTATGATGTGGGCACAAAAAAACCCAGATCCGTCTTTGCTTCCTACTTCATGTCCACCCTCCTGGCCGACCTGGTCACCTATCTGCAATTGCAGATCATGAACGTAAACCCCGCCAACAACGACCGCCTCATACTGGGCGGAGAGGATCTTTGGCTGCTGTGCGGAGCTTTCCTGCTGCAAATCGCCGCGATCTATCTTTTTGTGAGCATTGGCAACGAACTGTACTGCCGCATCAATCCGCCGCAAAAATGCTGTATCATCACCTCTTCCCAGGAACTGGCCCGCCATGTGGCGGAAAAAATCGGCACCTTCCGGCGTAAGTTTCTGCTTTGCGATGTGGCGCATTATGAATGCCCCGATGTGGAAAGAACCGTCGAAAACCACGAAGTCGTTTTTTTAGCGGGCATTCCGGATACAGAGGAGGGCCTGCTGGAAAACCTTTGCTACCGGCTGAACAAAACCATTTACCTGATGGCTGAACTGGAGGACGTGATCATCTCCACCGCGGAGCAGCATATTCTGGACGATACCCCCTTCCTCTATATCCACCGGGTCGTCCCCACGCTAATGCAGCGTTTTGTGAAACGCTGTACGGATATCGTTATAAGCATCCTGGGCCTGGTCTTGTTCAGCCCGTTCATGCTGATTACATCCCTCCTGCTTCTTTTTTCCAACGGTCCGGTTTTCTTCCGGCAGGAAAGAGCCACCATCCACGGAAAAATCTTTCAGATTGTAAAATTCCGTACCATGGTTCCCTGCGACCCCCAAGAGGACCCGGTATCCGCCCGGGTGAACGACAGCCGCATCACTCCCTTGGGCAAGGTACTGCGAAAGTATCGCATTGATGAAATACCCCAGCTTGTAAACGTGCTTCTGGGAGACATGAGCATTGTGGGACCGCGTCCGGAAATGCTGGAAAACGTGGCCAAGTATGAGCAGGAGGTGCCCGAGTTTAAATATCGCCAGCAGATGAAGGCCGGGCTGACGGGCCTGGCGCAAATTGACGGCAAGTACAACACCTCCCCCAAGGACAAAGCCATCCTGGATTTGATGTACATCGAAAACTTTTCGCTTGCCATGGATATGAAGCTGCTTCTGCGCACGCTTACCATCTTCTTCCGCAGGGACAGCACCCAGGGCTTCGCCTCCGCAAAGCGGGTGGCCTGCCCCCAAATGCGCACGGCGCAGGAGGCTTCGCCCCCGGCGGAGTGAAGAAAAGGAGAGGCGCGATGGATACAACCCTATTGATCATGGCGGCCGGCGTTGGCTCCCGCTACGGGGGAAACAAGCAGATTGACGGCATGGGCCCTCAGGGGGAGATGCTTATGTTTTACTCCGTATACGATGCAATTGAGGCGGGCTTTTCCAAGGTTGTGTTTGTGATCAAGCATGATTTTGAAAGCCGTTTCAAGGAGTTGCTGGGCGGCCAGTTGCGTGGAAAAGCCAAGGTGGCGTTTGCCTTTCAGGAGCTTAACGACCTGCCGCAGGGGTACAGCCTTCCCCCGGCGCGGCTTAAACCCCTTGGCACCGTTCATGCCGTCCTCAGCGCCAGGAATGTGATCCGCGAACCTTTCGCGGTGATCAACGCGGATGATTATTATGGCAAAACCGCATTCAGATCCATTCATCAGCGCCTGGGAACCATGAAGCCGGAAGCGGAAGCCTGTATGCCAGGCTATTATCTGAAAAACACCGTCAGCGAACACGGGCATGTGACCCGCGGGGTTTGCACCGTGGACGGGGCGGGCAAGCTGAGCGCCGTGACCGAAACTTACCAAATTCAACCCTTCCCGGACGGCACCATCCGGGACACGGCGAACGATCCCAAGGGAGTGATCCTGGATCCGAACAGCCTGGTAAGCATGAATTTCTTCGGCTTCATGCCTTCCATTTTCACCGCCGCCGAAAAGCGATTTAAGGCTTTCCTTTCCTCCCTGTCCCCGGATGATTTAAAGGCGGAATATGTGCTGCCGGTGCTGGTGGACCAGCTGATGCGCGAAGAGGGCCTTACGGTGGACGTATTGCCAACGGATTCCGCCTGGTTCGGGGTTACCTACCAGCGGGATAAACCCCTGGTTCAGGAAGCCCTGCGCCGAATGCATGAACGCGGTGATTATCCTCCGCGGCTCTTTTATTAGAGCGCGCGTCATCGCCCAATACCATCACCGGGGGAGGAAAACCAATGACCGTTCTGCTTACAGGCGGCGCCGGCTTTATCGGTTCCCACACCTATCTTGCGCTGCTGGAGGCGGGCCACCAACCTGTGATCGTGGATAATTTCAGCAACAGCAACCCGAAAATACTTGAAAAGCTGAAGCAAATCACGGGCTTGCCCGTGATTTGCCATCGCGCGGACGTTCGCGACGAGGCCGCCCTCTCCGCGGTGTTTGAAAAGCACCGGCTCACGGCAGTGATCCATTTTGCGGGGTACAAAGCCGTCGGCGAAAGCGTCGGCAGGCCTCTCGCCTATTACCGCAACAACTTGGATTCCACCCTGGCCCTCTGCGAGGTTATGAAGCGCTACGGCGTTACCCGCCTCGTATTCAGTTCTTCCGCCACCGTGTACGGCGCAACGGACCGAATGCCGCTGAAGGAAAACATGCCCACGGGCTGCACCAACCCTTATGGCTGGACCAAGTATATGAACGAACAAATCCTGCGGGACATGACCGCCGCCAATCCGGACTGGTCCGTAGCGCTGCTGCGCTACTTCAACCCCGTAGGCGCCCACGAGAGCGGCCTCGTCCGCGAGGAACCGACGGGCATCCCCAATAACCTGATGCCCTACATCACGCAGGTAGCCTGCGGCAAGCTGCCCGAGCTGATCATTTTTGGCGGCGACTACCCCACCGGCGACGGCACGGGCGTGCGCGACTACATCCATGTGATGGACCTGGCCGCCGGCCACCTGGCCGCCTGCGGTTTCCTAAGCGACCGTACCGGCTGCGAGGCGTTTAATCTGGGAACCGGCATTGGCTACAGCGTGCTGCAAGTGGTGGATGCCTTTCAGCGGGTAAACGGCGTTCGTATTCCCTACCGGATCGGGCCCCGCCGCCCGGGGGACATCGCCCGGTGCTACGCCGACCCCGCCCGCGCGCAAACCATGCTCCGTTGGCGCGCGAAGAAAAACCTTGATGATATGTGCCGGGATTCCTGGCGCTTCCAGCAAATGCGAGAGCATTGATCAACCTGCCCGCCGCCCCCATGATCTGCGCGGCGGTTTGTCTCTACCATCCAAACAGCCTTGCCGTGTTCTCCATCACCGCACGGCTGAGGGCTTCCGGGGAAATTCCTTTGAGCTCCGCCACTTTTTCCCCGACAAAACGCACATTGGCGGGTTCGTTCCGTTTGCCCCGCATAGGTTCCGGCGCCAGGTACGGGCTGTCGGTCTCCACCAGCAACCTGTCCAGCGGGCAGCAGGCCGCTACTTCCTTTAGTTTTCTGGCGTTATGAAAGGTCACCGGCCCCGCGAAGGACAGGTAAAAGCCCATGTTCAGATACTGCTTCGCGCTCTCCAAACTGCCGCTGTAGCAATGGAGCACGCCGGGAGCCAGGCGGTCCCTCCGTTCCTTCAGCACGGGAAGCACATCACCGTGAGCGTCCCGGATGTGAAGGATCACCGGCGTCCGGCGCGCACACGCGAAATCCAGCTGGGCCGTGAAAGCCTCCCGCTGCTGTTCCCGGGTGGAATGATCATAGTAGTAGTCCAGGCCGATTTCACCCACCGCTACCACCCGCGGCAAAGCCAGCCATTCCGCCATCCGGTCCAAATCCTCCCGCTTAAAAAACCGGGCTTCATGGGGATGTACGCCCACCGCCAGGGCGATGCGCCTGCCGGGGATATTGCCGCCGAATCCGCCTCCGGGCTGGGCCTGTTCCCCATCCGTGACGCTTGCGGGCGGGGCGGAGGGGAAAACCCGCCCGCCCTTTGCGGATTGAATTGCCGACGCTTCTGTCATGGCCACTATTTTTTCACTGGTTTCCATATCACAGCCCACCAAAAGACATCCGGTGACCGAATGCTCCGCCATGCGCCGCAGCACCGCGTCCAAATCCCCCGCGAAACGCTCATCCTCCAGATGGCAGTGGGAGTCGAACCATTCCGCCTTATTCACCGTTTCCACCTCATCATCCCGCCCCCGCACAGTCATGAGCTTGCCCCGCCGGAACGGGAGGCGCAGCTTGCGGCAGGCATCCCGTTACTTTATTTCAGCGCCGTCCGCTGTGCCCTCCTGGACCGTCACCAGCCTCAGCGTCTCTTCGCCGCCCTCCCCTTCGCCGGAAGCGCACAGGATCATGCCTTCGCTCAGGATACCCCTCAGTTTTGCGGGCTTCAGGTTGCTTACCAACACCACCTGCCGGTTCACCATCTCATGAGGGGCGTAATGCTTGGCGATGCCGCTGACCACAGTGCGCCGGGGTTCGCTCTCTCCCAGGGAAAGGACCAGTTTCAGCAGTTTGTCACTTTTTTCAACCTTCTCCGCGGCCAGCACCCGGGCGGCCCGCAACCGTACCTTGGCAAAGTCGTCAATGGAGATCAGCGCCGGTCCGGCGATCTCCGGTTCCCCATCCGCAGGCGGGGTTGCCCGAGCTTCTTGAACAGCAGGCGCGGCCTCAGGCCCCTTCGTCATCTCTTTGGCGACATCAATACGCGGGAACAGGGCCTCGCCCTTTTGTACCTTCACGCCCGAAG
>WRHG01000086.1 GCA_009783365.1 Clostridia bacterium
AAGATGCGGCTTGCGGACTGATGCGGGGTCTGCGCCGTTTCCGGCGGCTTGGTATCGACAAATATGGCGGTCGCCGTGGTTCCCGGCGTGGCGGAGGAGATTTTGATGTTGTCGTCCCAGTGTTCATAGCGCAGGGTGAGGGACAGCCCGTTGAGGGCGGCTTTTGTGGCGGCATAGCGCGTTTGGTATGCCATCGGAGAAAAAGCGATGCCTGATATAATGTTGACAATTTGGCCGCCTCCCTGCTTTTTCATGATGGGTATCGCGGCCCGCATGCCGTACAGGGCGCTGTAAAAATTAAGGTCAAAAGCGATCTTCCAATCCTCATTCGTCATGTCGGTAAAAACCCCCGCGAATCCGGCTCCCGCGTTGTTGAACAGCAGATCAAGCCGCCCGCCAAAGCATTCCGCCGATTCGGCAATCAGCCTTTGCACATTCTCTTCCACCGTGACGTTGCACTGCATGCCTATGACGCGGTCGCAATACTGGGCCTTAAGCCTTGCCGCATGCTTCTTCAAGCGATCCGGGTTGATGTCCGCCATCACCACTTTAGCGGCGTTGCTTTCCAGCAGTTCCTCCGCCAGCGCCAGCCCGATGCCGGAGGCCCCTCCTGTGACCACCGCAGTCTTCCCGCTAAAATACTCTCGGTTATATTCCATTTTTCATGCTCCTCTCCAATGGTTCAGGCGGGATCATTTCGTCTCATAGATCTGATGCGACTGGCAAAGAAGGCTCCGGTCATACCGGCCGGCGTAAAGGTACTGCATCGCGTCCAAGGTCACAGCCATATCCTGGGGATAGCGGTAGATGACGGAGACGCCCCGAACCCAGTTGTCGCACTTCGCCCATCCCGCGCCCAAAACGGAGACCACGGGAATATCACCCCACGGATCATCGACGGAGGACGTCAGCTTGACCGTTGCCGCAGCCGGTTCCCAGGCGTGATAGCGGGTGGGGCTGTCATAATAAATGATCTCCATGTCCTTGAAGCCCCCGTCAAGGCGGTACCGATGGAGGAGGCATCCTCCACCCGTCATGACTCCTCCCGGCGTATTCTGGCAATTTTCCTGTTCCTGACAAAACAAGGGGGAATTATACTTGCCAATGTCCAGCTCCACATCCACCAGCCGGACGCCGCCTCTTTCGATGCAGCAGTGCCCAACCGTGTCCGTCCGCTCCACCACAATGCGTTCGCATAGCTTTTTGGGCAACCCGGAGCCTTCACGGCCGGTGAACGCGCCCATCAGGGCGCCCGGTCCGCTCAATTGGAGGTTCAGGAAGTAGAGGCCTACCGTGTCCTCGCATTTCGCCATGATACCGATTCCGCCCTCCAGATACCAGGGTGCGAATGTGGGTTCGCGGATGTTCACGATGTAAATGTAAAACATGGGATTGTTGGGATCCGAGAGTTCCAGCGGAGGCGGCAGCAGCCTTTTCACGCTTGGGTCGGTGATCCCGAACAGGTAGAGGCCCTCTTGGCTGTTCATCGCCCCGTCTTTCATGAAACCCGCCAGCTTTTCCTTCGGCACAAAGTAACTGCTTTCCATTTTTTTCACCCTTTCTGCGATGATAAAGGTACTCGTTGGCACCTTCATTTATAGTGGCCTGAAAACAAAGGCTTGCGCATGAGCGTCATGAGTAGCCTCCAGGATGCGGCCACACCTGTGAGCATCGCCGATGATTCGGACAGGATCGAAAGCTGCGCGAAACGCCTCCGTAACCTCCTCCCGGGGCCGCACGCCAACGGCCATAACGACCCAATCGGCCTGGATCTCTATGGACTCGTTATCAGTCAACCTTGTGAGGATGGCCTTCCCCGGACAAATCTTCACAAGACGGTGCCCGGTCAGTACCCGGGCATGATGCGGAACGATGCGGCTCATCACGTCGTCCACCACGGACGGGTACATACCCGGTCCCACCGCATCCAGCATTTCCACCAATGTAACGTTACAGCCCGCGGCGGCGATCATCTCGCCGGTCTCAAGCCCGGTCATGCCCGAGCCGATGATAGCGACGGCGCCCGATGGCTTGACCTTTCCCATCAGCACATCCTCCGCCGTGCATACGTTTTCGCCGCCAATCCCTTCCACCGGCGGTTTGAATGGCGAAGCGCCGCACGCCACAAATACGCCGCAGGCGTTAAGGGCGCGAACGCTCTCTATGGCCGCCTTTTCTCCGCAGCGGATTGTAATACCCGCGTGATTCGCCTGGGCGATCAGCCCGTCGGTGTATTTTGTGATGAGCGTCTTGCCGTACCCCTTGTCCGCCACGTTCAGCGCGCCGCCCAGACGCGCCCCTTCCTCGAATATCACGGGTGCGAAGTTGCGCGCTTTCAGTACCAGCGCCGCTTCGATGCCGGCGGGACCGCCGCCGACGACGGCCACCGTTTTTCCGCCGCCGTCCTCGCGAGGGCATGCGTACTCCCGCTCACGGCCCGTAACCGGGTTCACGGCGCATTTGACGCGATGCAACTTGCAGATTTCGTCGAAACAGGCCAGGCAGCCAATACAGCGGCGAATCTCTTTTTCACGCCCGCCGAACGACTTGTTGCACCATTCCGGATCGGCAAGGTGCCCCCGCGCGACGCCAATCAGATCGCAAACGCCTTCCCGCAGCAATTGCTCACCGATTTCAGGTTCCTTGATGTTGCACACCGCAATCACCGGAATTGCGACGGCTTTCTTGATCCCTGCGGCCATGTGCTTTTTCCAGCCCTGGGCATAGGTGCCCGGCTCAATGCAGCCAAGGGTCATGCAGCTGACGTTGATGACGTCCGCGCCCGCTCGCTCCAGCTCCGCCGCGACCTTTATGGCCTCGTCGATGGTAATCCCGCCCGGCAACGCTTCTTCCGCGTTGATACGGACAGATACCGGGAAATGCGCGCCGCACTTGCTATGAATCCCCTTAAGGATTTCCACCGCGAACCGCATGCGGCCTTCAAAGCTTCCTCCGTATGGATCGGTTCGCCGGTTGAATCCAGGGCTTATAAACTGATTGATCAGATAGCCGTGAGCGCCGTGGAGCTCCACGCCGTCCGCGCCCGCCATCTGCGCGACGACGGCGCCGGTAATGAATGCTTGTACAAGGGCCTCGCATTCATCCGTGCTCAGTTCACGGAGATCCCCTTCCGGCTCGTCCGGAAAAAGAGAGGATGTAACGGACTGCACGCCCGTCACCGCGGAGGATGCCATTCTGCCGGGATGGTGAAGCTGAAAAAAGAGCTTTGTATCGTACTTATGGATCGCGTCCACCAGCCGCTGCAGATCGGGAATATCCTTGAGACCCCGCGCCGCAAGCTGGCAGGGCTCGCTGCTTCCCGCCCCGTCCGTAACCCGGGTGACCTCGCTGATGATCAGCCCCACGCCGCCCCGCGCCCGCGCTTCATAATAGGCGATGATGTCGTCGGATACGCCGCCGCCCGGCGCGGAAAGGTTCACGCCCATGGCCGTCATCACCACCCGGTTGCTCAGTTGAAGACGCCCGATGGATGCCGTGCTTTTCATCGTGTCAAACATGTGATCCCCGCCCCTTCCTCTATGCATTTCATTCAATCATGGATCAAGAGAGCGCGCCGGCCCGCGTCTCCGTTTGTCGCACATGCAAAGGCCGATTGCGTCAGCGGGCTTTTCCAGGTAAAACCAGGCGCAGCCGCTGCAATCGCCGGGGTCCGAATTTTCCGGATCGTCGGACTTCCTATCGGGGCAACACTCCTGCACCGCCAAAACAAACGGCCTTCCGTCATCGGTGTACGCCGGGCTTTTTTGAAAATCCGGATAATTGATGAGCTCCTCTCCGAGTGATTCGTCTAAATACCGATAAAGACGAAACTCACGCCCACCTATGCGGATGATCTTCTCAGGCGTATTCTGATTAGGATCCAAACGAACCTCTCCCTTAAAGGAAAAACCATCCCCTATGGCACTTCATAATGCTATCATAAGGGATGATTCGCGTTTAAGGGAGTGAGGTTTCGTCATGAAAACTTCATGTTTTTGCGTTACCAGACATACTTCGCAAGTTTTTGCCTTCGGTTTTTCCCCGATATGAACAGCGTTTCGTATATCACCTGCATTTTGTTATTCAGCGTCCCCAGCGACATGTGAAACTGCTCCGCGATTTTCTTGTGCGGAACGCCGTGCGCCGCGAGCTGCACGATCTGATAATCACGCACGGACAGGATAAGCGTGACGTTACTTTTTGTAAAGCGGTTATGGAAGACGCACCAGTTTGTAAACGTTCGCTCCCACTGTTTGATTGCCGCGTCGTAGTATTCCGGATACTCCTGCTCCAGGCACTGCTCCAGCAGACCGCAGAAGGCGGTGGCCGATTCCGCGAACGGGGTAATGAATCCGTGAGGCAAGGCAATTTTCAGGGCATTCTGAAGCCAGCGCTTTGCTTCATCCATGCGCCCAAGGGAGCAGCAGGCCATGGCGCACAAGGTTCGGAAGTAAATGTCGTGGAACGTGGACCTGGAGGCGCAAAGCTCAAGTGTGGTCTGCGCCACGGCAAGCATGAATTCATTTTGACCGGAAAACTGGAAATATTTAGCGCGCTTATATGCGGCGTCCGGCTTTGCTTGTGGCATAAGGGCGGAGAAATCCCCGTCCTTCAACCAACCCGGTACCATATTGAGCGCGCACGCGCTCACATAAGCCGTAGCGAGCATCAGCTCTGCGAAAGCCGACAAGCCGTCATTGCTATTCATTTTGACGAAGCGGTTCAAAAACGCCTCCACTTCCAGATAAAAGGGATAATCCCCCGTGCTGATCGCCGCCGCTATCGCTATCGCGCTGGCGCGTAGCCTTGACGCGTCATCTCCTTCCGTTTTCTGATAACAACGTTTTGTACGCTCAAAGTCGCCTTGAAGATAAGCAATCTCAGCCTCGTAATGCAGCCGCAGACGTTCCTCGGCGACGGTATCCAGTATCGCGGCGGGGTTATGGCTCGGCATGGGCATGGTAGTGGCCGCCACAATATCGGAAAGGTCTGAAAACAGGGACTTCGCATGTGGCGGCTTTTTCTCCCGGCGAAGATCGTCCGGCTTTTCCGCATCGGCAGGGATCATCCACGACCTGTAGTATTTTTGGGCATGCGGAATCCGGCTGTCGGCCAGGAGACGCTGAACCTGCCTTTGTGTCACGCCCCATTTTTCAGCGGCCTCAGCGGCGGTTATGTATTCCATTTCAGCCCCATCCTTTTAGCGCCATACAACGCTCATTCGTTGTGAACTTGAAACGCGGCCTTTACCGGTTCACGGTGTCATTACGGCGTGCGATAATTATAGTCTTTCGAGCGACATCTTTCAAGAAGTAAGAAAATTGGGGAGCGGCCATCGGCCGGGTGACGGTGACGGTGACGCCAAATGATAAGCTTGTGTTTCAGTTTGAGGATGGTACGGAGGTACAGAGCGTATCGAACGCAGTATCGGCAGGAAGCTTGCTTGCTTTTGATTATCCCGACGAACATACATACACAAAATCCGCCGGAGAACGCGCCCAAAAACAAACGGCGCTGGCAGGCGGCGCAGGAGAAAGTATACTGGCCGCGTATTCTTATCATGATATCGATCGCCTGTTGTCCGGTCGGGGATTTCAAATTCATGAGCATTTAACGCCTGACAAAATAACAGAACTGTATTTTGAAGGTTACAATACTCGAAATCCCAAACATAGGATGACGGCATTCGACAATGTTAACTATTGCCTGGCTGAAAGAAAGTAAATTTCTCTCTTGACTTTGACACTGTGGCAAGGCTTATCCTGTATTTACAGCCCGGATTGCTCGCGAAAGGAGGCGCGCCATGTTCAAAATAGGTGAGTTTTCAAAGCTTGTACGGGTATCTCCCCGGATGCTGCGCCACTATGAAAAATGTGGCTTGTTTCATCCTGCGGAAATTGACAGGTTCACAGGCTACCGGCAGTACAGCGCCGGACAGATACCTTTGCTGACCAATATCGTAACGCTGCGGGATATGGGGTTTTCGATTGACGAAATCGGAGATATCCTCCCTCGCTTTGATGATCCTGCCTATATGGACGGGGTACTGCGCGCCAAAATGGCAACGGTGAAGTCGACCATCGAAGCCGAACAGGAAAGGCTCGAACTGCTCATGCGGATGAGCGACACAATGCGAAAGGAGCGCAATATTATGGTTTTTGAAGTCAAATTGGAGAAACTGCCGGCAGTAAAGGTACTGTCGCTTCGAGGGATTATTCCCCATTACAGGGATGAGGGCCTGCTTTGGGAGAAGTTGGGAAGGCATATTGCTGAAAACCAGATCCCGTGCCACAGCGACGGGTATTCTACTTACTTTGATGAGGAATACAAAGAAACAGATCCTGACGTGGAGATTGCCGTTCCGGTAGACGCGCCGGGCGAGAGCAAGGGTAAGTTTGTTTTTAAAGAATACCCCGAAATAGCGCAAGCCGCTACGGTTCGTTTCTCCGGCCCGTTTGACGGCGGTTATGACGCGGCAAGCGAGAAGCTCGCAACCTGGATGGAGGAAAACGGGTATACTTTTGCCGGGCATCTCCGCGGCCATGTGATCGTCTCACCGGATGAAAACAGCAGCCCGGAAAACTGGCTGACCGAACTACAGGCCCCGGTGGAGAAAAAACAACTGATTGCTGGTAAGCATAATGATTGACTTCAAGAAAACTCAAGATGTGGATTACTCAGATAAGGAGAAGTACTGCTGGACATCCATGATTCGTCAGCCTGAGTTCGTCACGCCGGAGGTTTTTGAGGCCGCGAAAAAGGCGCTTGCCAGAAAAAATCCGGGGCTTGATCCGACGCGCGCAAGACTGGAACTGTTCACAGAGGGAACTTGCGCACAGGTCATGCATATCGGCCCTTATGATGAAGAACCCACTACTTTATCCCTGTTACACACGTTTATTTCCGCCTCCGGGTATCAAGAAGATATATCGGAAACAAGACGGCACCATGAAATCTATCTTGGCGACCCGCGCAAAACCGCACCGGAAAAGCGAAAAACTGTTTTGCGTTATCCGATTAAAAGCCTGGACTGAGTTGGTGAAAACGGTATTCGGCGCTGTCCGCGCCCTAAAGACAATGGGCCTATCGTTTTAAGTACCGTCCGCATTCTACAGAAATTTCCTATCCTGTATAAACATGCAGGTGACAGCAGCGCCTGTTTGGGATACAATATGAGCGGCGAATTGAAAATGGGGAGGTAACGATGATGAAGAAGGTCACGTCGTATTTGCTGCTGTGCGCCTTATGCCTGGCGGGGTTGGGTTCGGCATTTGCCGCGCCGCCCGAAACCGACCCGTCGGACCGGCCGGATGTGCCTTTTGCGCGGAGAATAGAAACCGGCGAAATCATCTATCTGGGCATGGAGAAGGCCGAAGCCGAAGCCATCACGGGGGAGCCGCTGGAGGCGTTTATGGGCATGTACGCCTACGAAGGCGGTATTCTGGGGTTTCGGGATGATCGGGTGGTGTACATCCGAATATCAATCTATGAGGAGCCGCTTTGGGTCGTGAACGGCGTCGTGACGCCCGGTATGCCGACGGATCAGGCCCTTGAGGCGCTGGGGATGCCTTTTGAAGCAGGGAACGGCCCATATGAGTTGCTCTATTTTGAGGACGGCGCCCGAGAGCACCGGGATGGCAATA
>WRHG01000087.1 GCA_009783365.1 Clostridia bacterium
TGCACGCTTAATACTACTCTCTGATCAAAACGGTGATATCTTGCACGTCTTTTACGTTTTCGCTGTGCCTGCTCCACTCAGCATAGCGCCACTACGCCTCGTTTCGGCGGCTTTGCGAAAACGTAAAATCCATTCCAATCTTATCCCCGTTTTGATCGGCGATTAGTATAAATTCCCGGCGGGCGCCGATTGTCAGTAACGCCCGTCCTCAAAAAGCACGTCCAGCATGGCCTGGTAATTTGCCAGCGGAATGTCGTTCATCACGCTGTGGTTGGTGCAATAGAGATACCGACCGCCAACTTTAAGTTCGTTCATATATCGGCGGCAAAACGCGCGTACCTCTTCCGGCGTCCCAAAGGCAAGAGGCCCGGCGATGTCGATGTTCCCAGCGATGGTCAGGCGATCCCCGTACTTGCGCTTGACCTCGAAGATATCGTTGGAATACGGCTCAATGGGGTTGATACAATCGATATCCATTTCCATGATGATGTCGTCGAAGATGCCCCCCAGGCATCCGCAGGAATGGAACATGACGGGCAGCTTCGCGTCCCGCGCGCGCTTGATCAGCCGGTTCATATGCGGCAGCCATATTTCCTTGAACAGCACGGGATTTACAAACGTTCCCTGCTTATAGGCGATATCGTCGCCCAGGTACATGAAAGTGACCCCCGCCTCAACGGCAATGTCAATGATGTGCAGGTAATAATCCACGCAAATCTCCAGCATCTTCTCCACAAAGTCCCGATCGCTGTACAGCATGCAGAAGAAATCCCCAAATCCGCATAGGAACTGATAGCAGGACTGGAAGATGGGCCCGGTCAGAATAAATGTGCCGATGTCCGTCCCCTTCACGGCCTCGTTATATTCCTGAAGGTACTTTCTGCGCGGGGCGTAATCCGTCTCCTCGTTTGGCAGAATAATGTCCTTGAGATCGGCTTCGCACTTGATACGCCCGTCCGTCACCACATGGATTCCGCCCTTTTCATCCCTGTATTTGAGCGGAACCCACAATGCCTCAAAGCCGATCACATCCTGTCCGTTGAAGTTGCATACTTCGATATAGTCCCGCGGGTCCATGGGCGGGTCAAACAGAACAGCGTCGCTGGCCCCCCTCGATCCTGCGAGGGTGGAGCCCGCGTCACGGCCTAAAATCGCTTTTACAACCTTGTCTTCAATCGCAATTTCAAAATGCGGCACCCGGTCCGGTATCTCCCCCCGGAATGTTTGAAGCAAACGCTCTTTATTCGGCTTACGAATATCTCCCATAACAGTCACCGCCCTACTTCTTCAAAATACCGCTGCGGATCACGTCGATCAGCACGGCCAAAATCAAGACGCCGCCGCTTACCACCATCTGGTAATACTGGTTTACGCTTAACAGCGTCAAGCCGTTCTTGATTACCTGCAATATCAAGACGCCCAATATCGTACCGGAAATTCTGCCCTTACCGCCGGCCAGGCTCACGCCGCCCAAAATAACGGCGGATATGGTTTCCATTTCTGTGCCCGCGCCGGACTGCGGCAGAGCCGCGCCCACCTGGCAGGAGAGCAAGTAGCCGGCGATGGCCGCCGTTAAGCCGCTGATAATGAAAGCGATGAATTTGACCCTGTTGCTGTTGATGCCCGAAAGATAACTTGCGTTTTCATTGCCGCCCACCATGTAAACCTGGCGGCCGAAGGTAGTGTATTTTAAGATATAATAGATGATCGCTAAAATGATGATGGCAATAATGGCCATATACGGCACCACGTCAAACAGCCGGCCTCTGCCGAAACTGAGCTGTATGGGATCCTTAATCATCACCGTGGCGTCTTTGATAATCCACGCGGCGCCGCGAAAGATCTGCATGGTGCCCAGCGTGGTGATGATGGGCGCGATCCGGAATACCGTAATCAGCGTCGAGTTGATAGCGCCCATCAGCAGTCCCAGGGCCAGCGTTACAATTACGGCCACCCACCAGGGCGCGCCGTACTGCTGGGCAATAAGAGCGCAGATGAGCGCCGTCACGGCGCCGATGGCGTTTTGGGAGACGTCCATGCCGCCCATGATCATCGCCACGGTCAGCCCTGAAGCCCTGATAGCCAGTATGGCGGCAAACATCAGAATGTTCATGGTATTTTGAACGGTCAGAAAATATGGGGTGGCTACCGCCCATACGGTGCAGAGCAGCAGCAATGCGATTGCAAGGCTCAATGTGTTCCCCAATCCAAGTATTCTCTGTTTGAGCGTGAAGTTATCCGCTCCGGCTCTGCTTTCGCTCATGGTCAAACCCCTCCCACAGCCATATTCAATATTTCGCGCTGCTCGTAATCATCACGCGCTACCTCGCCGACGATCCTGCCGTCGGAAAACACAAGCATCCGGTCAGTAATTCCCATGGTTTCCGGAAGCTCGGACGAAACCATGATGATGGAGATCCCCTGCTGGCAGAGGGATTCCATGATCTTATAGATCTCAACCTTCGCGCCTACGTCAATGCCCCTTGTGGGATCGTTCATGATCAAGACCTTTGGGTCCGTCAGCAGCCATTTTGTGATGACCACCTTTTGCTGATTGCCGCCGCTTAACGATTCCACAAGGGTATCGCGGGACGGCGTCTTCACCTTCACGCGCTCAATCCATTCGTCACAATACCGTCTCTCTTTGGTTCTGTCTATGGCGAAACCTCTGCGCAGCTCGTCGAGGATCGTAACCGTTATATTATCCTTGACCGAATGGATGGCCACAAGACCGTCCTGTTTTCTGTCGCTTGGGATATAGGCGATTCCATGCTTTTTCGCATCCAACGGGTTATTGATGTGTACTTCCCGGCCGTCTATACGGATGCTGCCCACCTCGCAGCTCTTGATTCCCAGAAGCCCCTCCACCACTTCGGTGCGCCCGGAACCGACCAGCCCGAACATACCCAATATTTCGCCCCTGTTCACCGCAAAAGAGATATTTCGCGCGATGGAGCAGCTTAAATTCTCCACTTCCAGCGTAGGCTCGCCGATTGCCGCTTTCCCTTTGGGGTACATATCGGTAATGGTTCTTCCTACCATCAGCGTCACAAGCTCCGAAATATCCGTATCCTTTATCTCCAGAACGGCCACGTTTTTCCCGTCCCGCATCACCTGCACCCTGTCGGCGATGGTGAATACCTCGTCCAATTTATGGGAAATATAAATGACCGACACGCCTTGCTTTTTCAAATCCGATATAAATCCGAACAACCTCTTCGTTTCGGTTTCATTCAAAGAGGAGGTCGGCTCATCCATCACAACGACTTTGATATCCCGCGAAACAGCCCGGAGTATTTCCACCATCTGCTTTTCCGCCACCGTCAACGATCTGACCGGCGTAAACGGATGATGGTTCAGATTAAACGACCGCATCAGCGCCTCGGTATCTTTTTTCATCTTGGCGTAATCCACTTGTTTCAGCATGCCTTTTACAGGCACGCGGCCCATGAACAAATTCTCCGCGATCGTCATTTCATTGAGGTAATTAAGCTCCTGATAGATAATCGCTATGCCTATATCCATCCGTTCCTTGGGAGAGGACAGCGGCGACACCGGTTCGCCGCCCAGTATGATATCACCGGAATCCTGCCTGTACGCTCCCGAAAGCACTTTCATCAGCGTGGACTTTCCGGCGCCGTTTTCTCCGATGATGGCGAGCACTTCGCCTTTTTTAACCTCAAGATCCACATGATCCAGCGCCAGAACGCCCGGGAACTGTTTCACCACATTCTTCATTTGAATGATGTATTCGTCGTCCATGATGCTCCCACCTTTGGGTGAAACTGATCAACCACAGGCAAAAGCCTGTGATTGATCAGTTTCCCTAACGTACGTATTCGCCCGCTTATTCGGGGGCTTCCTCACCCAATTCGCCGTAGATATCGGCAATCTGATCCCTGCCCAGGAAGCTGTGATCAATCACCTGAATCTTGTCGGGGTTATTGCCCGCCAGGATATCTACGCACAACGGAACCACATAATCGCCGTATTTGTTGGGGTAGAACGCGCTGCCGCCCACCCAGCAGTTCTCGCCCTGTTCGAAAGCAGCCAATGTCTGGAAGGCGTTGTTGTTGGTTACAATGAATACGTCCGAATCCCGGTTTGCCGTCTGTACGGCCGAGAACACGCCCTGCCCGGTTTCGGGGTTCACCGTGCCCACGCCGATCTTCTTCGCGTCGGGATGCGCCGTCAGCCAATCGGTCATCTTCTGATTGGACACAAGGGTCGTATCGGAACAGCCGCCGCCCATGTCAATCAGAACCACATTCTCTTCCGGAAGATCAATCCCTTCCTTGCGCAGCCCGTCCGCGATGCCCGTTAAGCGCAGCTTCACGAGATCGCCGTTTTCAGAGTTGAAAAACAGCACCAAGTATTCGATTTCGCTGTCCCACTTCGCCTTAATAGCCTGGGCCAGGCCCCATCCCGCCGTTTCGCCGGCCATCTGGTTGTTGGCCCCAAAGAACCAGCCGTCGTCGCCAACGCCCGGATACGCCACGTCAATGCCGACCACCGGCACGCC
The DNA here is from genome assembly GCA_009783365.1 of Clostridia bacterium. The sequence goes on from WRHG01000087.1 coordinate 4,523, forward strand.
CCGCTCGCCGCAATAATCCACAAGGCTGCCGCCCACTTCCGCGTTTACGTTGAAGTCGACGATAACGTTCGCGCCCTGCATCAGAAGGGATTCAACATTGGCAAGGATCCGCTCCGTCTCGAAGGCGGACTCGGCTACAAGGATTTTTACACCATTTTCCTCCGCCGCGCGCTCCATACTTTCCCCGACAATCCGGAGAAAGTCCACCGTCGTGGAGCCGTTGTTAAAGCCGATAACGACTTCCTCCTTCGGCACGACGTTGTATTGGTATCCCTCCGCCAATGCCGATCCGAGCGCGCCTGTCAGGAGCGTTCCAATCAACACAAACGCGACCCAAAGACTTACCTTTTTCATTTCCCTGTTCTCCTTCCATTTAAATTTCATACGATCTATGCATCCATACCTGTGTCAGGCTGGAACATATTTAGTGAATGGGCACAAGGTACCATGTTTACCCGCGATTGTCAATGATTTTTCGCTATTCGCATGTTTTTCATATCACATTCCCCCGCTTTTTGCATCGTAAAAAATTGACATATTATCCGCAATAATTGCGCATTGTATTTGTATTGCCGATACGGTACAATATTGCGTAAAGAAGCCGCAGGAGCGGGGTGATCGTATGCCTGACCGCGAATATGATCTTGATATTGACGACGAATCCTACGGCGTCATCACGTCCGTCAACAGGGCGACGGAGAATCTGCCCTTTATTTCTTACTGCGCCGGGCATTACTTCGCGCGTTCAAAGTATTATACGGTCAACCGGGTATTGGAAGGTTACCTGCTGATATATACGCTGTCGGGCCGCGGGCTGCTGACCGTCGGCAGCCGGGAATATACGCTGATGCCGGGCGATATGCTTTTAATCAATTGCGATGATACGCCTCACAGATATCAATGCGACGGCAAGCGTTGGGAACTGCTTTTCGTACGTTTTTACGGAAAGGGCTGTAAAGGATATTTCGACATCATCTGCGGCGCAGACCCTACAGCTGTCGTGCCCATGCGGCATCCTGAGGAAACGGTTTTTCAATTTGAAAAAATCATTGAGCGTTCCGTCGACTCCGATTATTTAGCCAGCACGGAAATATGCCTCGCCCTTGCCACGCTGCTGACAAACATGGCGGCATCCGGAAAATCCACGGAAAAATCCAGCGCCGCCGTGCGAAACCTGACCAGCGCCGTAAACATTTATATCAACAAAAACTATCAGCGCAGGATCACGATTGACGATATCGGGAAGGAGGTACATATGAGCCCGTATCATCTTACCCGAATTTTCAAAAAGCACACGGGATATTCGCTGTATGAATATGTAAATTTCTTTCGGATCAACCGGGCGGCGGAGTTGCTGCTGAATACGGATAAGCGTGTTCAGGAGATTTCCGGCGCCGTCGGTTTTATGTCCGTCGATTCTTTCATCCGCTGTTTTAAAAAGCATAAAAGCACATCCCCGGGGAAGTTCCGGAGGAACCCGTAGAATGATAGGCCGCTCCGCCGGGGCCATGCCTGCCGCCCCATACGGGCATCGCCGATATGCCGCAGGAAAACCAACGCCGCTGAAAACTGTACATCGCGCCTGTACTTATGCTAGAATACAAGCCAGTGGATTTCTTGACCGGGGACTGCCGTGGGAAAGGAGCAAGCTTTATGCCTCGTAAAATACATATCCGGGGAAAGCTTTGCGTACCTGTGCTCTGCTTGGTGATTTGCCTTCTGTTGGTTCCTTTTCGCAGCCTGGGAGACGACGCGGGGGTATTGACGGAAGAAGAGCTGAACGCATGGCTTCAGCAGCTATTGCTGTCCACCAGGGAGCAAAGGCCGCTTAATGAGCCCGTTAACGAGGAATCCCTTACGGAATACGGATATGCGTTTTTATACGACATGGCTACGCTCTACTATGACCGTCCCGCGCTGAGCCCAAACAGCCGGCTTTTGGCCGTAGCCCTGATTGAGGAGGGGTTTCCGGGGCCCAGGGGCCTCGGCCTGGGCGCGCCACAGGATATTCTTATGGAAGCGTATGGCTGGCAAAACCCTATGCTGATTGGAGACGGCAGCATCGCGGCGCTTTATTCCCTCAACAAGCTGCCCCGGGCCGCCTATTGGGCTTGGGCGCAGTACGAGGGAACGCTTCTTCAGTCCGTACGGTGCGCCATCCATGTTCAAACGGCGGACAGCCGTTATACGGACGCGGGGATCTCGTACCAGTTGGACGGCGGAGCCGTATCCGGCATGATTATCTACGGCTTGCAAGAGACCATTGCCCCGCAAGAGATGCAGAGCAACCTGGCGGCGGTTGCGCAGGCCCGGGGCGAGACGCCCGGGGCCGATTCCGAGTCGCCCCTCCGGGAGGCCGGCTCCCTCGCCAGCCACGCGTCTATCCCTCAGAATGACGCGCCCGCCTTTGGACCCGGTGATTTGCAGTTTTCCAGCGTTGATTTTTGCACGCTGGGCGAAAAAGGAGCCGACGCGGCTTTCGGGCCGTCCGTCAAGGAAAACTTGGTACGGGACGATACCGGCGAGTGGCTGCGTACGGTGGAGCGGGAGGGGATCACCCTCGTGTACGGCCTGGACAGGGATCAAAAAAACAGCCGGCTGCAGATGTTCAGCTTTACGAAAGCAGGATTGGAAGGGCCCCGGGGCGTTCATATCGGGCAAACCCTTGAAGAAGCGGCGGCGCTGTTTCACATTGACGGCGCAACCGGCGCCATGGCGGCTGAAACCGGAGCGGACGGTATTGTCCTGTTATACGGCGACGGGCAAACCCCTCCTTACGGCGCGCTGGAGGAACAGGGCGGGGACCTTACCCTGCGCTACGCGGCGCATTGCAAGGGAGCGGACGGAGAATACCGGGAGGCCACGCTGCGCCTCGCCTTTGAGGGAAATCTGTTAACGGAAATTATGCTTTACGCCTGGTGATTCATCCCGCGGCCCGGAGCGGAGCTGCCGGGGCCGGCCTTGGAGGAATGCGCATGAAGATTGACCTGTCCTGCCCGGTGGAA